>JBCCRV010000422.1:0-6754 GCA_039201085.1 Myxococcota bacterium
CCGCTATGCTCGCGCGCCATGGCTTCCCCCAAGAAAATCGTGCTTGCCTACAGCGGCGGCTTGGACACGTCGGTTATTCTCACGTGGCTTCGTGAGCAGCACCCCTCGGCGGAGGTGGTCGCCTTTTGCGCGGATGTTGGCCAAGGCGAAGAGCTCGACGGTCTCGACGAGAAGGCGAGGGCGACCGGCGCGCTCAAGTGCGTCGTGGCGGACGTTCGCGAAGAGTTCGTGGCGGACTACGTCTACCCGATGCTCCGCGGCGGCGCGCTCTACGAAGGCGAGTACCTTCTCGGTACGTCCATCGCGCGGCCATGCATTGCAAAGGCAATGATGGATGTGTTGAAGGCCGAGGGCGCCGACGCGATCGCGCACGGCGCAACCGGCAAGGGCAACGATCAGGTTCGTTTTGAGCTTTCGGCGATGGCCCTCGATCCGAGCGTAACGATCATCGCGCCGTGGCGGACTTGGGACCTGAAGAGCCGAACGGACTGCATTCAGTACGCCAAGGAGCGTTCGATTCCGATCGAGGCGACAGCGGAAAAGCCATACTCGATGGACGCGAATGCTTTTCATATCTCCTACGAGGGCGGAATCCTCGAAGACCCGTGGGCCGAGGCACCCGCCGACATCTACCGATGGACCAAGGACCCGAAGGACGCGCCGGACGAGCCCGAGTACATGGTCCTGGGATTCAAGGCGGGCGATGCCGTGACCATCAACGGCGAAGAACTCTCGCCCTTTGCGCTCCTTTCACGCCTCAACGAGCTCGGGAGCCAGCACGGCGTGGGCCGCGTCGACATCGTTGAAAACCGTTTTGTGGGCATGAAGTCGCGGGGCGTGTACGAGACGCCGGGCGGCACGATTCTTCAGAAGGCCCGGCGAGCAATGGAATCGCTCTGCATGGACCGCGAAGTGATGCGTGTGCGAGACGGGCTTATCCCCGAATACGCGTCGTTGATCTACCGCGGCTTCTGGTTCGCGCCCGAACGGGAGGCGCTGCAGGCCCTCATCGACCACAGCCAAAAGGACGTGGAAGGCGAAGTGCGTCTGAAGCTCTACAAGGGCGGCTGCTACGTGGTGGGCCGTCGTTCGCCAAAGAGCCTGTACGACGCGGATGTGGTGACCTTTGAAGAAGACGCCGTTTACGATCAGAGCGACGCTACGGGGTTCATTCGCCTGAACGCCTTGCGCCTTCGCCTCCAGAACAAACAGCGCTAGCCACCTTCGGTCATCTGCCGCTTCAGAAAAATGCCCAGAGGATCTGCGTACGGGTGTTCAAGGGTTCGAAGGTGGCTTGTTGGGTCCTGCGGACCCAAGATTGGAGGCCGTTGGAGGCAGCTTTGGGACATGCGCACCCGCGCGCATGTTCGATTCGACCGTTCGATAGCCAGGGGCTGTAGTCCGCCTAATTGGCGCCGTGCGAAGGGAACCAGTGTACTGGTTCCCGGGCATACTGCGCGGAGGACGACGGCGTCCCCGCGATGAATGCGTGGCGTGAAATGGCGAGGTATGAGTTGCATTGCTCCTTGCTCGACGGGGCGATAGGATCGGATCCCGCCATTGGACGACCCTTCCACTGCTGAGCTCATCGCCCTTGCGTCCTTCGGAGTCGTTCTGGCGTCCGTATTTTCGGCGGTGAGTGCGGGCCTTGTGGCCCTTGGTGCGGCTCATCTCGAAGCCCTCAGCGAGGGGGCGGACCGGGACTCGCGCACCGCTGCGCGCGTCCTTGAACTTGGACCCCGGATGGAGACGCGCCTCTTCGTGGGTCGGGTGCTCTTCTTTGCCGTGGCGGTGGTCGCCGCGGCGAGCCTCACGCACACCTTTGCGGGCGCGGCGCTTTCGGCCTTCGGCACCTCGCTCGCGTATTCGGTGATCGCGGAAGTGCTCGGCGGCTACGTGCGGCGGCGGGCAAGCGCCGTTGCCTTGCCAATGCTGCGTTTCATTCGCCCCCTCGAAATGATCGTCGCGGTCTTGTCCTTGCCCATCGAGTGGCTCGGCGCCGGCACCCGTGACGCGACCCCTCCCGTGGACGCGGCGCCTGAGCTTGCGGCGCGCGCCGTCGAGCACCTGATCGAGCAGGGCGAAGAGCACGGCCACATCGAGGAAGCGCAAGCGCGTTTGCTCTACAGTGTGCTCGAGTTTAACGACACCGTGGCTCGGGAAGTTATGGTGCCGCGCACACGCATGCAGGCGTTCGAGCGCAGCGTCAGCGTGGAGGAAGCGCTGCGCCGCATCGAATCGACCGGTCATAGTCGCTACCCCGTCTACCGCGATGCGATCGATCAGATCGAAGGATTGCTCTACGCCAAGGATCTCTTTCGCCTCCTTCGCCACGGCAGCGATTCGGACGAACCGCAGCGCATCGATGGCCTCGTTCGGCCCGTCTACTTCGCGTCGGAAGAAACGAAGGTTGGCGAGCTCCTCCGGGACATGCAGTCGAAGCGCTTTCACCTTGCGGTGATTCACGACGAGTTCGGCGGTGTCGCCGGCATCGTGACCCTGGAGGACATTCTCGAGGAAATCGTGGGCGAGATCGAAGACGAACACGACGACGCCCTTCCGCGGATCGAAGCGCTGGCTGACGACTGCTGGTCTGTGGACGCGGCGATGAGCGTACACGACGTGCAAGAGGCCGCCGACGTACAGCTTGGCGCCGAGGAGAGCGACTTCGAGTCGATCGGCGGCCTGGTCGTTCACGTGGCCGGCGGCGTACCGGGCGTGGGCGACGTGGTTGCGTACGGCGACTATGAGCTTACGGTACTTGCGGCGAACGAGCGCCGCGTCAGCCGCGTCGAGCTTCGGTGCAAACAGCCGTCAGGCACGCCGAGTACCTAGAGACGTGACCAGCATTGCCGCGTCGTCGCTTTGCGACGACAGCACGGCGCTTGCAGCCATCCAAACCTGGACCCCTATGGCTTTTCGGGGCGCTGCGGATTCAGACGCTCCATCCATCGCACTGTCGACGAAAATCGCCGGGCGGCAATGCTGGTGAGGTACTAGATGACGGACCGCGATTCGAGGACAAGGCTTGCCGCCCAACCCTCCTTGAAGTGCCCAACGTCACTTGCGTCGTCGTCGAGCGAGGACCAGCGCCCTCTCCTGGACGATCCCGCGAGTCGCGGTCGGTTCTTTCGTGGTCGATCGCAGCGGTTTGACCGGCTCGAGCCTCGCTGGACTCCGCGGGGCGTGACCCTTATTCGCAGCTGATCAGGGCGCGGGCGACGTCGTCGATGATGCACTCGCCCTCGCCTTCGACGGTGAGTTCGACGTCGTTCTCCGCGATCACCGCATCGTCCTGGCTGTCGAAATCGCCGACTCCAGTCATGCGCCATTCGAACCGGTTGGTAGGTGGGTCTGAAAAGCCGACGAGTCGCGCGCCTTCGTCGCAGCGCACCAGAACGTCGATGACGCTGTAGTCCGCAGGAACGGTCGCGGACAGCGTGGTGCCCGCGGCGATGGCCACGGACGAAAGGGAAGGATGAAAGCTCTGCGTTCGTCGTACGGGGCCGGAGGCGTCCCAGCCGCATGGTGCATCGCCGCAAAAGTCTTCGAAGTCTTCGAAGACTTGACGACCTTCGTTGCAGATGCAGCCCACGTTCGACAGGGCCGTAGTGGCGGCTAGGAGGAGAGCAGCGGCGCCGGCAAGTCGCTCTACGACCGTCACAGCGTGTTCCCCCAGGTCAAATGGATGTCGATGAAGGCTGTGGAGAGGTCGATGGGGAGCTCGAGAGCTCCCAGGCCGCGCGTGCGTTCAAGCCGATAGCCCACGCGTACGCCCAGACCTGCCTGCGAGTCTCGAAAATCCACTTCGATGTCCAGCGCTGCGGAAGCGGTGTACATGCCGTTTTGAGTGACCGCGTTTCCCATGCGCCATCTTGCGGTGCCGTAGCCGCCGGCAGCGCGAAGTCCAAAGGTCACGACGCCGGCGCGCGCCAACAACGGGGTGAGCGAGAGCTCGGGCACGATCCCGTGCACGCGAAAGCTCCGGGTTTCCGTGGGCCTCGCTCCGGCGGTGTCGCGGGTCGTCTTTCGCCCCGTCCGCACATACCGCACGCCCAAACCGGCGCGCAGGCGATCGTGAAAGCGAAGCTGCAGGTCCGTGTGCAAACCGTAGGCGAAGTAGGGACGATCAAAGTGCGCGGCATCGAGTTGATCCAAGGCGCCTTCGTTGCGCTGAGTCAGAGCGCCAAAGCCAGCGCCAACCATGAAGAGCAGCCCATCGCGGGCTTCGGGCGACTGCGCATGCGCTTGGGGCAATGGCGCCGCGAACGCGATTGAGAAAGCAAAGACTAAGGGTCGCATGGGCCAACCCTTGAGCAACGGACATGCCAGAGCGCCGGCGTCCTTTTCGCGGTCGTCTTCTCGGACTGGACGCGCTCGTGATGGGCCACGGTGTGCCAGGCGTGGTTGAACTTTCACATGTCACCCGGCGGGTCAAATCACGAAGAGTGGCAGTGCGGTCCGCGTTTTTGGGCTACACCCAGGACGCCATGACAAACGCCCCCGTTGCAACGCCCATCGGCTTTATTTCCGATGTCCACGGCCACGCGGATGCCCTCGAGCAGGTGCTGGAGGAGCTGCGCCGCCGGGACGTGCAGCGGATCTACGCGGCCGGTGATCACTTGCTGGGTGGACCGACACCGCTCGAGACCTGGCGCGCGCTGCAGCGCGCCGACGTGCGCTGCACGCGCGGCCTTTCGGACGAGGCCCTCGTGCGTGTCAGCGAAGATGAACTCGCGCCCGCGAGCGACGCTGAGTCGGCCGCCGCCGATGAGTTCCTGCGCACGCGAAAGGCCATCGGCGAGCTCGTCATCAAGCAGCTTCGTGAGCTGCCGCTCACGATCCGCATTCCGCTCATCGATGGCCGGGAAGTCGTCATGGTGCACGGCAGCCCCGCCGACCCGTTCACGGAGATCGCCCACGACGTGTCGGACGACGAGCTTCGGCGAATGCTCGACCAAGAGGCCGCGGACGTCGTCGTTTGCGGCGCGAGCCACGTCCCGTTTCGACGGGACGTCGACGGGATCACCGTCCTTTCGCTCGGCTCGGTGGGCCAGTCTCCGGGCGCGAAGGTGGGTCACTTCACCGTTTTGCGTCCGCGCATGGACGGGCTCGAAGTGCACCAAGACTTCGTCGAACTCTAAGCGGCGATGCACCTGCCCAAAAGTAGGCGCACTTTGTAGGTGTATGTAGGATGGTGCCCATGAAGCGCCCTGGCCTTGCCAAAGCCCGACGCGGAGCGTTTATCTCCAAGGGCGTTCTCAGTCGAGAAGCGGAAATGCTGATCCTCGGCCGTACGTCGCGGCTCTCCGAAGGCGAGCCTGACAGCGGTCAGTATTTTGGCAGCACGATGTTTCAGGTTCCCCTCGCCGCCCTGCAAGAACGCTGGCGGGGCACCCTTGATGCCGCGGAGCTCTTGCGCGCCGTCGAAGGCTCGGTTCGCCTGCGCATTCGCTTCATGCGTATCGCCGTGGCAGACGCCCGCCACCGCGCGCCCAAGGACCGCTGGGGCACGTTTGTGACGGAGACCCGCGTTCGCTTGGCGAATTCGGCGCTGCATGTCGATGTCGACGTCGAAGCGGCTCTGGACGACGCCGAGTCGTCGAGGCATGGTTCGCATCGGTGAAAGACCCCTCTTCCCGGCCCCACGCGGGCAACGTGATCCATGTGGTGTTCGGGGCCGAAGGCGCGCGCGTCGAAGCGCCCGTCGAGCGGCGTTCGGAAGCGCGGCCGGATGTGGCCCGTGAACTCGACCCCTCCGACCCCCTTCAGTCGCTCTACAGCCGTGCGGAGGTCGCCCGTCTCTTTGATCTGTCCGTTGGAAGGCTTCGCTATTGGGCGCGCACGGACTTCCTTCAGCCGAGCGCACGCCGCGGAACGCGGGCGTACTACACGTTTCAAGACCTGATTGGCATTCGTGCGGCGAAGGGCCTGCTCGATCGGGGTCTTGCGCTCCAGGAGGTGCGACGCAGCGTCGATGCTATTCGCACGGCGCTGCCGCGCGTGGTGCGTCCGCTGGCGGAGCTGCGCGTCGTGGCCGAGGGGCGCGCGCTCCTCGTGCACGATGAAGGCGCTGCCTTCGAGCCAACGACGGGTCAGCTCGTACTCGACTTTCGCGTCGACTCGATTCGCGACGAGGTCGTCCGCGTGCTTCGCCCGGCGCAGCACGAATCGGCCGAAGCGTATGCGCGCTACCTCGAAGGATGTCGACTCGACGAAGACGAAGCGACGTTCGACGACGCCGAAGCCGCGTATCGAGACGCCCTTCGGCTCGATCCCTCGCTCACAAACGCGCTTACGAACCTCGGAAACCTGCGCTTTCGACGCGGCGACGAAGAAGGTGCCGTCGCCTACTACGAAAAGGCGCTTGCCATTGACCCGAGCCAGCCGGAAGCGCTCTACAACCTTGGCTTTGTCGCCCAGGAGCATGGCGACGACGAAGGCGCCGTCGCGCTCTTCGAGGGAGCGCTTGCGAGCGATCCGTTCTTTGCCGACGCGCATTTCAATCTGGCGCTCGCGCTCACGTCGCTGGGTCGCGATGCGGGCGCCCATTGGCGCAGCTATCTTGCGCTCGAGCCTGAGGGCGAGTGGGCCGAGATCGCTCGGCGACACCTGAGGCGCTGACGGCACCGGCGTGGGAGAGGGGCTTCACCCGCCGGACGCAGTTGAAGCTGCTGTGGACGCGCTCGCTGTGCTCGCGGTCCACGCCGCCGCCTGCGGCGTCGGGCTTCAAAGCGTCCTTTGGGTGAAGCCC
>JBCCRV010000423.1:0-6752 GCA_039201085.1 Myxococcota bacterium
CCGACGGACCTTCGCCGAACGCCGTGAAGAGCTGCTCGCGATCACCCGCCTCGCCCCCTTTGAGGATCGGCTCGCACGCGCACTCTCGGGCGGCATGTACAAGAAGCTTGCCCTCGCCTGCGCACTGCTCCACCAGCCGGAGATCGTGCTGCTCGACGAACCGACGAACGGCGTCGACCCGGTCAGCCGCCGCCAACTCTGGGAGCTGCTCTACCGCTTCATCGACGAGGGAACGACGGTGGTGATCAGCAGCCCCTACATGGATGAGGCCGCGCGATGCCACCGCGTCGTCATGATGAACCACGGCCTCGTGCTCGACGAAGGTGCTCCGGGCGGAATCGTGGCGCGGATGCGGGCGGAGGCCTTCACCACCGAAGGCGGTGAGCGCGGTGCGCTCCTCGACGCCCTGGACGGTCTTCCGGGAATGCTGGCGCTCAGCCCCTTTGGCGATGGTCTTCGCATCGTTGTCCGCGCCGATGCGGCGCCGGAGGTGGCCCGCGCCGCAAACGCGCTTGGCGCGCGCTTGGTCCAGGCACGGGCGGTCTTTGAAGACGCTTTTCTCGCGCGCCTGTCCGAAGGAGCCGCCGCGTGAAGCCGATCATGGAGGTGCGCGGACTGGTGCGTCGCTTCGGTGACTTCACGGCGGTGAAGGGGGTGCACTTCGACGTGATGCCCGGCGAGATCTTTGGGTACCTGGGCGCCAACGGCGCCGGCAAGTCCACCACGATTCGCATGCTCTGCGGGCTGCTTGCGCCGAGCGAAGGCAGTGCCCTCGTTGCAGGCCATTCGGTTTCCACGGAGCGGGAGCTAATCAAGGCACGCATTGGCTACATGAGCCAGAAGTTCAGCCTCTACCTCGACCTCAGCGTGCGCCACAACCTGGAGTTCTTCGGGGGCGCATACGGCGTGCATGGGAAGAAGCTTCGTGGACGCGTATCGGCCCTCGCGAACGCACTCGAACTCTCGGACCTGCTGCCCTTGCGCACGGGCGACCTGCCCGGCGGCCAGCGCCAACGCGTCGCCCTCGCCTGCTCGCTTCTGCACGAGCCAGACATCGTTTTTCTCGACGAGCCAACGGCGGGCGTCGGCCCGGGTTCGCGGCGAGATTTTTGGACGCTCATTCGACGCCTCGCGGGAAGCGGGGTGACGGTCTTCGTCACGACCCACTACATGGATGAAGCGGAGTTCTGCGACCGCGTCGGGATCATGGTCGCGGGCGAGCTCGTCGCCCTTGACACCCCCGCGGGGCTGAAACAAACCTACGTGAGAGGCCAGAAGCTCGCGCTTCGTGCCCGCGGGCTTCGTTCCGTCACGGCCCTACGGGCCGTCTCGGGCGTGGCCGAGGCCGAGCTCTTTGGCGAGGGCGCCGAAGTCATTCTCGAAGAACGCATCGCCCTCGACGATGCGCTTCGCACGGCTCTCCGTTCCGCGGTCAAAAACGACGGCGGTGGCGAGCTGCTCATCGAGCCTGCCCTACCCAACCTCGAAGACGTGTTCATTGCCGTCGTCGACGGCGGTCCGCTTGGTGCGGCGGAGGCCTCGCCGTGACGCCCGACCGCCTGCTGGCCATCGCCTACAAGGAGTGGCTTCACTTGCGGCGCGACCCGCGCTCGATCGCGCTGGCCATCGGCGCGCCCGCGGCCCTGGTGATCCTCTTCGGCTTTGCCATCGGCTTCGATCTCGAGCAGATCCCGATCGCCGTCGTCGACCACGCTGGCTCGTCGGAAAGTCGCCGGGTGCTTCGCGAGGTGTTCGCGCCAGGCGAGCTCGTTTGCGAAGGCACGTACGAAGACGCAGGCGACGCGCTTAGTGCGATGCGCTCCGGTGAGGTCGCTGCAGTGCTGGTCGTCGCGGAGGACTTCAGCACACGGGCGCGCCGGCCGGAGCATGCCGGCATGCAGTTGCTCGTCGACGGAGGCGACTCGACGACGGCCACTTCGCTCGTCGGAAAGGCCGACGCGATCACGTCGGCGATCCGTCAGACGCCGAGCCAATCGGTCATGCGGCGGCTTTCGCTCATCAGCGCGTTCAATCCAGCGGGCGTCAGCGCGCTCTTTATCGTGCCCGGCCTGGCCGCCTACGTGCTTGCCCTTGTCGCCGTTCTGCTCACGGCGCTGACGATCGCCCGGGAGTTCGAGGCGGGAAGCATGGAGCAGCTGCTAGCCACGCCGGTGTCCAAGGGCGAAATCATTGTCGGCAAGCTGCTGCCCTACGTGGGCCTCGGGGCGGCGGCGCTCTCCCTCGTCTTGCTGACGGGCTATTTCGTGTTCGACGTGCCCTTTCGTGGGAGCTTCGCAACGCTGGTCGTGGCATCCGCCCTCTTTCTGACGGGCATGTTGGGCCAAGGCCTGCTCGTCAGCACGATCGCGCGCAATCAAATGGTCGCGACGCAGGTCGCCCTCATGACCTCGCTCCTGCCCTCGATGCTGCTGAGCGGGTTTCTCTTTCCGATCGAGAACATGCCCGCCGCACTGCAGGCGATCACGACTATCGTGCCCGCGCGCTACTTTATCGAAGTGCTTCGCGGCGTGCTCCTCCGGGGCTCGGGCTTCGAAGCCGCTGCGCCGGAAATCGCCGCGCTTCTCGTGTTCGCCGCACTGATGCTCATGCTCTCTGTGGCGAGCTTCCGACGGGAGGCGAGCTAGCCATGCGGGCCAGCTCGCTCGCCGCCGTTGTCACGAAGGAGGTTCGTCAAACCCTGCGTGACAAACGAATGATGGCGCTGCTGCTCGTGGCGCCCACGATTCAGCTCTGCGTGTTCACGGTGGCCGTCGACCTCGAGATCGACGCGATCGACACGGCCATTGTCGACCTCGACGACACGCAGGAAAGCCGTCGCGAAATCGCTGCCCTCGTTGCCGACGGCATGTTGAGTGACGCCGGCCGCCACCGCTCCGTCGACACCGCGATGCACGCGCTCGTCGACGGCAACGTGAGTGCCGTTCTGGTCTTCGACCGCGGATTTGCCCGCGTCCGAGGACGCGGCGAGGGCACGGCGGTCCAGATGATCTACGACGGCAGCGACCCGAACAAAGGCACGGCCGCCGCTTCCGCGGCACGCGCAGCCTTCGGAGGCACGTCCGCATCCCCGGTCGCCGTACGCTATTTGAACAACCCGAGCCTCGACACGGCTCCTTACATGATCCCCGCGCTCTCCGGCGTGATCTTGTTGCTCGTTACGATGATCGTAGCTGCGATGGGTCTTGCGCGCGAATCGGAGCGCGGCACCCTCGAGCAAATCTCCGTCACGCCGCTGACGCGGGGCGAGTTCCTCCTCGGGAAACTCCTGCCCTTTGCCGCCGTGGGCGTATTCGACTTTCTGCTGGCCCTCGCGGTCGGCGGCGCGCTCTTTGGTCTTCCGCTCACGCAGCCCTTGGGACCCGTGTTTGTCGTGCTTCCCATCTTTCTCGTGGCGAGCCTTAGCCTTGGGCTTCTCGTCGCCAACGTGAGCGCCAATCAACAGCAGGCGTTCATCACGGGGTTTCTGGTCATGCTTCCGCTCATCCTCCTGAGCGGGGCGCTCACGCCGCTCTCCTCCATGCCCGCATGGCTGCAGCAGCTGACCTGGGCCAACCCGATGCGCCACTTCGCCGCCCTTACCCGCGCGTTTCTGCTTCGGGGAGCGTCCCTCAGCGAAGTCTGGCGCGAGCTGCTGGCCCTCCTCGTTTGTGCCCTGGCGTTTTTTTCCGCCGCCCTTCTCTCGTTTCGAAAGATCAAAGAATGACGCGCCTCCCGTGGATCCTCATGCCCTGCCTGGTTCTTTTGTGCGCTTCGGAAGCGGCGGCGCAGCGCACGATGACGGATGTGGAGACCGCGCTGCGGTCCGGCGCACCGCTGGACCTCGGCCGCTTGGTGAGCGATGCCCTCGAGCACGCGCCCGCATCGCTTGCCGCGGGCGCCGAGGTGGACGCGGCCGAGGAAGCTATTCGCGGCGCTCGGGCCGACTACATGCCCCAGCACACCCTTCAGCTGAGCTATACGCGCATCGGAGGCTTCGAGGACTCGTCGCTGCCGCTCGGAAGCGAGTCCGCCACGATTCCCATTCCGCGCAACCGCTTTCGCATCCGTAATCAGCTCGACGTTCCCGTGTCGGACCTGCTGCTTCGTGTTCGCGCCAACGTGCAATCGGCCGAAGCCGAAGCGAGCTCCGCCGAGGCGGAGCGCCAGTCGGTGCGAGACGAAGTCACCTTGGCCGTGCGCTCCGCCTACTACGACTACGTGGAAGCGCGTGCGCTCGCGGCCACCTCGAACGCGAGCTACGAGCGGGCGCTACACCAAGCGCAAACGATCGAGGCCCGTCATGGCGCCGGTCTTGCGCCGTCGAACGAGGTCGCCGACGCTCGGGCCCGCGTCGCCGAAGCCGAGGGCGAGCAAGTGCTGGCCGAAGGCCAGGTGCAGCGCGCGGCAGAGGCGCTGGCCGAATGGCGGGGCGGCACCGCCGAGCGCTGGTCCGTGTCGCTGGAGGCGCACGACGTCGATCGACTGGAACGCTACCTCGCCGCGTCGGAGCAGCGCGCCGAACTTCGGGCTATCGACGCGCGGCTCGAAGCGCTGGCGGCGGACAGCCGCGCGGCCCGTGCGAGCGGACTCCCGGTTATCGGCGTCTACGGCGCGTTGGAGTATTCGAACCCGAACCCGAATGTCATTCCACCCGTCGACGAGTTTCAGTCGTCGTACGAACTGGGTGCCTACCTCAGCTTTTCCCTCAACGGGGCCGTGCGGGCTCGACGGCAGCGTTCGGTCGTCGACGCACGCGTCGAAGCGCTCGAGCACGAGCGCGAACGGTTGGCGAGGGCGATTGCCCGCCAGGTCCGCCAATCGCATATCAGCGTCCGCACCAGCGAAGCCCTCGTTCCTTCCCGTCAGGCGAGGCTCGAAGCGGCGCGCGAATCGTACGAAGCGGCGGCCGCCGCGTACGAAGCGGGAACTTCTACGCTAACGGCCGTGCGAATCGCCGACGAAGGATTAGCGGCCGCCGATTCCGCCCTATGGCGCGCCCGCGTTGATGTTCTTCGAAACCTTGCCCGACTCGAGCGCTCCGCCGGCGTTGGCACCGCTCGACTAGACCCATGAACCTTTTCGCCACAGCACCGAGCGTATCCATCGATCACCCCACGCGAATTAAGTCACCGCACGAGAGGGCAAGGCGATGAACGCCGGCCCACCGCGCGTGCTGGTCGTCGACGACGAACGCTCGGTCCGTTACGTGCTCCGCGGCCTTCTCGAACCGCTCGAGTGCCATGTCTTTGAGGCGGACGGGGGCGCCAGTGCGATCCGCCAACTGCAAGACGCGGAAGCCCCCGTCGACCTCGTCATCACGGACCTGCGCATGCCGGAGGTCGACGGCATGGCCGTGCTTTCGGCGGCTCAGGAGCTCGACGCGCCCCCTACGGTGGTGGTGATCACCGCGCATGGTTCGGAGCGACACGCCGTCGAGGCCCTGAAGGCGGGCGCGTCCGACTACTTCCGCAAGCCCTTCGAGCCCGACGAGCTTCTCGCGTGCGTACGACGCAGCCTCGGGCTGCATCACACGCGAAAAGAACGGGACGAACTTCAGGCTGAGCGACTGCTGGGCGAGACGATGCGCTTTCGCTCGCCCGCCATGAAGGCGCTCGCGGCGGTGGTTGCGCGCGTCGCTCCGCTCGACATCACCGTGTTGATCACCGGCGAGAGCGGCACCGGCAAGGAGCGCCTTGCGGAAGCGATCGTACGGGGTTCATCCCGTCGGGACGCGCCCTTTGTGCGCTTCAACGCCGCGGCCCTTCGCCCCGAGCTGGCCGAGGCCGAACTCTTCGGCCACGCGCGCGGAGCATTCACCGGCGCAACGGACGCGCGCCAGGGGCTGTTTCGCGCCGCCTCCGGCGGTACGCTCCTGCTGGATGAAATCGGTGACCTTCCGCTCGCCGTGCAGGCGAAGCTGCTTCGCGTCCTCCAGGAAGGCGAAGTACGGCCCGTGGGCAAAGACTCGCCGACCCCGGTCGATGTGCGGGTCATCGCCGCGACCCACCACGACCTGGCCAAGCGTGTGGCCGAAGGCACCTTTCGGCAGGACCTCTACTACCGCCTCAAAGTCGTTGAGCTGCACGTGCCTCCGCTGCGCGAGCGCGTGGAGGACATTCCGCTGCTCGCCGAGTGGTTTGCCGGTCGCTTTGCCGAGCGCTTTGGCATGCGTGCGCCGCACATCAACGCCGCCGTGCTCGGCGAGCTCTGCGCGTATGAGTGGCCCGGAAACGTACGCGAGCTAAGCAACACGATCGAAGGCGCAGTAGCGCTGAGCGGCGGCGAGGAGCTGGCCGCAGGACTCGTTCCCGCCAGCGCATCGTCAAGCGAGCGAACCTCCGCCGCCAGCCTCGAAGCTCGAGTCGCCGCGTACGAACGCGGGGTGATCATCGAGGCCCTACGCCTGTGCGCGGGCAATCGCTCCGCCGCCGCGCGCCGACTTCGTATCGGCCGGGCCACCCTCTACGAAAAGATCGCTCGCCACAGCATTCGGCGCGACGAAACGTAGCTAGTCCCGTCGCAGATAGGTTTTGACCCTTTGAGCTCGGCCCTCGCCACCGATCTTGCGGCGCCTCCTCCTCGAATACGCTCGCGTCCTTCGTCGAACGCCGCGCAACCTCGAAGCCTATCATCCAAGCACAATGGGAAAAAACCTCTCTGCCGGGCCAGATCTATTGGTCTTACAATCCTGTGACCAAAGAGGTAGATCATCTATCGAGTTTTGGAGATGTTCGCGCTGGTAAAGGACAAGG
>JBCCRV010000424.1:0-6744 GCA_039201085.1 Myxococcota bacterium
AGCAGCGCTCACGGTGCGGGCTACGGCAGAAGGGAGCGAGCCACGCGAACTGGAGCGCATCGACGTGGGCGATAGCTGGGGGCAAACGCGCGTTGACCTTTCATCGGTGGCGGGCAAGGTCGCGCGCATCGAGATTGAAGCAAGCGGCAATGGGCGTATCGCGCTCTCGCAGGCGGCGATCGCGATTCCTACGCCGCAGCTCACGCCGCCGCGTCAAGCGCGAAACGTCATCATGCTGACGATCGACACGCTGCGAGCGAGCAAGCTTCGCCCCTACAACGCGCGAACACGGGTGCGCACGCCGGCATTTACGGCCTTTGCGAGCGAGAACGCCAACTTTCAGCTCGCCCAGTCTTCGGAGAACTGGACCAAGCCCTCGGTGGCGTCGATTCTTACGAGCCTCTTTCCCGTGACCCACACGGCGAAGAACGACGGCTCCGTTCTTCCTTCGACGACGCTCATGCTGAGCGAGGTCTTTCAGCGCAACAGTTTCGATACGGCAAGCTTTCTCGCGAACGGCCACGTCTCGCGTGAGTCCGGTTTTGGCCGCGGATGGGACCACTACACGAACTACATTCGCCAAAACGAGTCGACAGAAGCCGAGAACGTCTTCGGCGAAGCGACCGAGTGGATCGAGGAGCACAAGGACAACCGCTTCTTCGTGTACATCCAGACGATCGATCCGCACGTGCCCTACGACCCGCCGGACAACTACCTGCGCATGTATGACGCGCGGACAAACTACACGGGCCGCGTTCGCAACCGAAGCACGGCGCAGCAGCTTTCGGAAGCGAAGAATGACGACAACTACTTCGACGAAAGCGACGTACGGCGACTGACGGCGCTGCACGACGCGGAGATCACGCAGCACGATCACTTCTTCGGCGAGTTCGTGGATCAGCTCAAGGATTGGGACCTCTGGGACAACACGATCTTTGTCATCACGAGCGATCACGGCGAAGAGTTCAACGAACACGGCAGCTGGGGCCACGGTCATTCGGTGTACCAAGAGCTGCTGCATGTGCCCCTGGCGATGCGCTGGCCGGGCGTGACCGATTCGGGCCGCTCGATCACGCACGCCGTGTCGACGATGGACATCGGGCCGACGGTCGTCGAAGCGGCGGGCTTGGAAGTTCCCGAGGTCTTCGAGGGCCGTAGCCTCGTGCCCTTCCTCCAGGGCGGACGACGGGCGGACCCTGCCGTGGCCTTCAGCGATTTTCAGGAGAACCGACGTGTCGTCGTCGGCGGCGGCTGGAAGCTGATCCTTCGAAGCAGCCTTACCTACGTGCTCTTCAACCTGGAGCGCGACCCGAACGAACGCAACGAGCTGAACGGCCGCCAGCATCCGATCGCGATGCGCTACCTTCGCATCCTTTCCGGTCAGCAGCTCGGCGCGCTAAACCGTACGAAGTGGCTGGAAGGCACGGCGGACGCCGTCGTCGAGCACATGGCCGGTGAATCGATGACCGAAGAGCGATGTCGCCAGCTCGTCGCCATCGGCTATATGGATTGCCTCAGCCAGTTCCCCGGCGCCATCTAAGCCCAACACGATCGTTGTGGGCTGGTAGGCCGCGCTCCGAGTCCCGAAGATGGTTCCCTTCCGTACAACCTCAACCCGAGAGAGCTTTCGGCAGCGCTACGGACCGTGGGCCCTCGTCGCCGGCGCGAGCGAGGGGCTTGGCGAGGCTTTTGCGCTCGAGCTAGCCGAACGAGGACTGAACGTGGCGCTCGTCGCCCGGCGACGTGCGCCCCTCGAGGCCGCCGCCGCGCGGGTGCAGGGACGCGGAGTGGAGGCGCTGCCGATCGTCCTCGACTTGCTCGCGTCGAACGCGCTGAGAACGATCGAAGAAACGCTCGATGGCGCCAGTGCAAACCCCGGCCTCATCGTGCACAACGCCGCCTATGCGCCACGCGGCGAGTTTCTCTCCGGCAAGCTGGCCGACTGGGAACGCGCCCTGACCCTCAACGCACTGAGCCCTCTGCGTTTCGCCCACCACTTTGGGCAATCACTGAGCGCTCGCGGTGGCGGCTTCATCGTTATGAGCTCGCTCGCCGGCTTTCAGGGCACGCCGACGCTGGCGACCTATGCGGCGACGAAGGCCTTTGGCCGAGTCCTGGCCGAAGCGCTTTGGGCCGAATGGTCCCCAAATGTGGACGTATTGGCGTCCTGCGCCGGTGCCATCGCTACGCCCGGATTCCTCCGCCAAGCCGCCCAAGGCGCAGACGCTAGTAGTCCCCATATGGTGGCAAAGGAGACCCTGGATGCCTTGGGCTCGGGCCCCGTATTCGTTCCAAACGTGCGGGACCGACTGGCCCAAAAGCTCCTTCAAGGCTTGCCCCGAGCGCTCGCCGTGCGCTTGATGGACTATGGCACTCGGAAGGCCTTCGATCGGGACTGACGGCATACCGTCACCCAAAAATCCTTATTATTACCCTCATTGTCGATTCTGAGCGAACGCGTGTCGCGTCGACGACGGTTTGACCACCTGGGATTTCAAGCGTTTTCGCACTCATGCCCCGGCAAGGGAGCGACGACCGGACAGGCCAAACACTGCTCGCTCGTCGCAAGGCCCATCTGCTCGAGGGCGAAGCAAACGTCGCGCGTCGCGCCAACACAGCCGGAGACTGCTGGGACGCGTGGTCCGAATACCTCCGCGGGGCATCGGGCACACTGCGCCGCGGAGGCGTACCCCATCTGTTCTAGCCGAAAGCAGATTTCGCGCGTCGGAGCGATGCACTGGGCGGTTGCCGGTTCATCGGATGGGCCGAGACGCTCCTCGGCTTCTTCGCTGTCCAGGCTCAGCGCATCCAGCATGAGCAGGGGAACGGATTCGCTGGACACCGCTCGGTGCGATTCCGCACCGGGTCCGACCTGAATGAGAGGCACGGCCCGAACGGCGGGCGCGTCCACATTTCGGCTGCCGCCCCCAAACTCACGCAGCCAGCCAAGTTCGCTGTGGGTCGAGGTCACGAATACGGCGGTGTCATCAAGCGAACCGTCCTGTTCCAGCGCTTCGAAGAACGCTCCAAGCGCATGATCGACGTAGCGAGCTTCTCCGTCGTACAGCGCGCGCACCCAAAGGAGCTCTTCGGGCGAGGCGGAGCGCACGCCTTGCTCCAGTTCGCTGCGCCACCGGCCTGTCTCTGCCGGAAGCAACGCGCCCGGACCGGTCGGCCTAAACGGTTCCGGCGGATCGTAAGGAACATGCGGATCGAGCAGATGGACATAGGCGAAGAAGCGCGCATCCCCCTGCGCTCGAATCCACGCAAGCGTTTCGCCCAGCACGTCGAACGCCCGGGAAGCACGGACTTCCTGGATGAGGTTGGTTGCGCGGTCCCACGCGCGGCCGAAGCCGAACCCTTCGCTGATGTACCCATTCGCGGCGAAGAAACCGGTCTGAAACCCTGCGCACTTCAAATGCTCCTGCACCATCCAAGGCTCCGTGGGAACGCGGTCGATATGGTCCCCCATGCCAAGCGCACGGGGGGTGCGCCCGGTGAGCAAGCTCGCCGCCACGGGCAGCGCCCACGAGTCAACGCTGCGGCCTTCGTGCGAAACGCCTCGCTGCGCAAAGGCGGTGAGCTCGGGCATGAGCTCCGCACGAACGGATTCCGCACCCAGACTGTCGACGACCACCAAGATGGCGCTCCGTGCTTCCGCCTCACGCACGTTCTCCGTGACAGGAACGGCCGACGGAGCCGCGGCCGCCGTAGCCGCGGTTGATGGCGCTCCACAGGCCGCAGCAAACGGGGCGATGGCAAACAGCGAGCAGCGGAGGGCAAAATCCAAGGGGGTCACGGTGCGTCCAACATACGTGACGGGCAGTGCTTTTTCAGTGAATAGCGAAGACCGAAATCAAGAGGGTTCACGGTGTGTCCAGCGCACGCGACCGGGAGTGTTCTTTGTGAACGGCGAGTACATCACCACAGAGTGTTCATCGATTGAGTGTGGATGATCGGCTTCGAGGTCGGTGGGCGTCCGACGCAACAGCCCGAAGCGTATTCAAGGAGGAGGGCCTGCGAGATCGACGGCGAGAGCTGCACTCAATCGGTCAAAGCCTCTGTGGTGAGGTACTTGATGCAGAGCGGCGTCGACGCCTCAAGCGCCACCAAAAACGCTAAGGGACGGCGCGCCCATCGCCTCCATGTACGCCCCGCTCTCGCGCAGGCGAAGATCGGTCATCTTATGAAGGGCCGTCTGACGCGCCGGTGCGTCCTCGCTAAGTCCGTACTCGGCGCGAAGCTCCCGCATCGAAAGACCGGCGAACGTGCGACGGCGAAGGTCTGCGAGGAGCATAGACACGATTCGGTCGCCGCACTCGTAGGCGCGGTCGGCGCTGCGAAGGGCGGGCGCATCGTCGTTGCCGCTTTCGAATATCGAGCGAACGTCTTCCAAGAGGGACAGCAGCGCGCCGGCGCTGGAGGTGCGCGGGATCTCCACGATCAACGCACCAAGCTCTTGCACGCCGCCGACCTCTGCGGATCGGTAGCGCGCCATAAAGTCGGGAACGATGGTCATGACCTGTTCGCTCACCACGCCGCCTTCTGACTCGGCGCGACGTCGAATCGGGGACGTGACCATGGTGACGCCGGGTCCCATGGCAAGGGTCTTTGTTTCGGCGGCATTCTCCGCGCCGATCGCTTCCGCACGCCGGACGACGGCGGCGACGCTCAGCCCTTGAAGCGCTTCGTGCGAATCGCCGAGTCTTTCGAGCTCAAAGTCCTCGCTGCGTGCCAACGCCTCGTCGAAGTACCGGGCCCGTTCTGCGCCCTCGCTCAGATCTGCAAGGAGCGCGTATGAGAGGTGGTTCTCCCAGTTGTACGCGAAGGGCATTCGAATGCCCGAACGCTTGCCTTCGCTTCCGGGGAAGAACGCAATGGACGCCCGCAGCTCGGCGCGCGCGGCATCGTCCCGACCTTCCTCCGCAAGGCCGTGAGCGCGCCACAGCATCATCGTGGCGAGGAGCACTTTCGGCTGCGCGTTCGAGTCCACGGCCTCTTCGATGCGCTGCACACGATCGGCCGAACCAAAGAAGCCTCGAAGACCCGCGCGCGGAACCGGCGTGCCGTCGACCAAACGCGCGATCAGTGCGCCGTGCGGCGACGTGATTGCCACCCGTTCGCCGCTGCGAACGGGGCGCTGATTCACGACGTAGTCCGCGACGCAGTTGATGACGGCGGCGGCGTTCTTCGCCTGCGCCTCCGGAATGCCCACCATCTCGAGTTCGGGAAACCCATGCCGCGCAAGCCCCTCGGACTGCAGCACAAAGCCATCGCCGTCGGGGCTCGGTGCGCTCGTAATCGTCATGTCTCGGTTCGGTTCAAAGCGTCTCATCAAAGTACCCGGCTGCAAGAGAAACGGAGGTGCCGACGGGTGCGCTTCGCAAGAGCCGCGCCATCTCGGAGCAGCGGGAAAGTCCGAGGACCGCGCGACCGGCCCGTGGAGTGGGAGTCACGGTCTGTTACCCGCTGGTCACGCTGGCCAGTCGATTCGCTGGCCGGGCGCGCACTCGTTCCAAGGCCGAAGCGTGGAAGGCGCAGAAAAGACCCCCGCCCTGGGCAAGCGACGGGAACATTCCGGAAAGCGCGGACACGGCACTCCATGGAACTCACGCCCGCCCAACGCGCTCAGGTTCGCAAGCGCTCCCGCGTCGACGCCAAAGACCCCCTCGACGACGAGCTGAACATCGTTCCGTTCTTGGACATCGTCATCAACCTCATCATGTTCCTGCTTATGGTGACGACGTCGATCGCGTCCTACACCCAGGTGTCCGCCACCCTTCCGGACTACGGACCTCCCGTCCCGGATCAGGGACAGCGGAATCTCAACCTCAGTGTGCTGCTGGGGGAGGAAGGCGTGCGGGTGACGTCGTCCCTCGGACATCTCACATCGGGCTGTGAGAGCTTCTCGTCCGAGAGCGCCGTCACCGTTTCCGCGAGCGCCCGAGGCCATAACTGGGCCCGCCTCAGCGATTGCCTCGCCCAAGCCCAGGAGCTCGCGGACGCCCGCGGCCTCCACTACCGAGGACCCTACGGCAACGCCCGCATCACGATCAGCGCCGAACCGCTCGTCGCCTATCAAGATCTGATCTCGGCCATGGACGCCGCCCGCTCCCGAAACGGCCAAGCGCTTTTTCGTGACGTGAGAATCTCCGCCGGCGTCCGTTGAGCACCGACTTGGAAAGGCAGGACCGGACCGACCTTCGTTCGATTGGCTCGCGCCCACTGCGCATTGCTACGGCGCTCTTCCTCGAGTGGCGCTTACGGTCCTTCGTCGGCGCGCATTGACTTCAACGAGTTCAACGAACCCAAGGCAACAAGGCCGAGACCCAACCGGTCAAAACAACGTCGGGAGCGATTCACCTAGGGCGAGCAGCGCTGCAAAGAGCACGGCGAGGAAGAACGTGTGCACCGCGGCGTGCCGGGCAGCGCGCGCAAGCGCTCGGAGAACGTCGGTGCGGGTGGCGACGTTTCGGGACCGCGTCCGGTACGTACCCACTCGCTCCTCGCCGTGTTGGGCAGTGCCATCGCGCAGCCAGCGTGGGAGCTGGTTGTGCAGAAACCGTGGCGGCAAACCCGCGATCCAACGTGCGCCGCGAAGAAGATTCATCAGGATGCCGACAATCGCAGCAAGCGCCAACCGAAGGAGCGTTTGCGGCGCCGTCGATCCCACTCCGTCGTTTCCGTCCGATTCAGTCGGTTCGGCCCCGTTCAATTCGTCCTCGATCGACCAGTTTGCGTCCG
>JBCCRV010000425.1:0-6729 GCA_039201085.1 Myxococcota bacterium
CTCCGCGGGGTCGTAACCGTTGCCGCGGTCGAAGAGACCGCCGCAGATTTCGCGCAGCGAGCACACGGTGCACGCGTCCGAGTAGAGGTGGCTCCAGTCCGTCTGCCGAACCGCTTGTTTGGCGTCCAAGAAGCAGACGATGCGCTCCTCGCCCTTCACGATCTTGCGCGTTTCCGTACTCGCCCACGCGAAGTCCGTCATGTAGCAGAGGGGCACCTTCTCCACGCGAAAGGTGCGGCCGGACTTGTGCAGCAGCCGAAGGGCGCGGTGCAGGGAAAGCTCAAAGTCGGCCAGCCGCGGCGTGAAAGTGGCTTGATTCACTTCCGCGCGGCCCATCGAAGGGTCGAGGTTGTTCCACACGAAGTGCCGGATGTATGAATGATGGCGGAGGAAGTGCCGGATGTTCTCGTCGAGGTGATCCGCGTTCAGCTTGTTGATGACGCAGTTGATGTTCACCTCGATGCCGACTTCGTTCGCCGCGTCGAGCGCTGAGAAGGCGCGCTGGAGCGTGCCTTCGGTACCGCGCAGGCGCGCTTCAATATCGGGCCGCACGGAGTAGATGCTCACGTGCGTCAAGCGCAGGCCCGCGTCCGCCATCGAGCGGGCGAAGACGCGATCGCCGAGACGATGGCCGTTGGTGATCATGCGAACGTGCAGCCCTTGTTCACTCGCGTACTCGCAGATGCGCGGTAGGTCCGGGTGCAGCGTGGGCTCGCCGCCCGTGAGAATCACGCCATAGTAGCCGCGGGCGACGAAGTCGTCGACGAGCGGCTTCATCGAGTCGAAGTCGTGGCTATACGGCGTCGTTGGATTGCTGCAGAACCCGCAGAGGTGGTTGCAGTGACGGACGACCTGGATGTAGCCGAGGTTGGCCAAGGCTTAAGTCTAGCCCGCATGAGTCACCAAGGGGCGTGATGATCGTGCAAGATTTCGGAATCGTTGAGGTATTTCTTGGAGCGGAAAATACAGACGTATTGAGCGGAAAGAAATGCCTCAACGATTTCGAGGGCTTGTGCGAGGGCGCGCCATCTGGTGACGAATGCGGGCTAGGGTACCTGGCACGTTTCGGCGATGACGATTGAGCGCCTGAAAGGTACCACGCGTTCGGTCCACAAAACGTGCGTCGCCCGCTGAGGCGTGAGGCGTGAGGCGTGAGAGGGAGATTGAGAAGTGAGAAGTGAGGAGTGAGGAGTGAGGAGTGAGGAGTGAGGAGTGAGGCGTGAGGCGTGAGGCGTGAGTTACGGCTACGAACGGGGCGGCAACCGTCAGTCGGCGGGGTTGAGGATGGCGCGGAGCTCGTCGACGCTGCGCGTGTTCAGCACGTCTTCCGGGCGAAGGCCTGCACGCCGGGCGATGGCTACGCCGTGCTCGAGATTGTCGAGACCCGCGACCGAGTGGGCGTCGGCGCCGATCGAGACGAGCACGCCGTGCTCGCGGGCCATGGCGGCGTGTTCGGCGCTTAGGTCGAGGCGCTGCGGATTTGCGTTGAGCTCGATGGCGGTTCCGCCTTCGCGGCAGGCTTCGAGCAGAGCGCGCATGTCGACGCCCGTGGGTTCGCGGGAGAGCAGCAGCCGGCCCGTTGGATGGCCGATAAGGGCGGCGTGGGCGTGGCGCGCCGCGCGGCACATGCGCCCCGTCATCGTTTCGCCGTCCTGCCGGTAGCGCTGGTGCACGGATGCGATCACGACATCGAGGGTGGCGAGCAGCTCGTCGTCGTAGTCAAGCTCTCCGTCGCGAAGGATGTCGCTTTCGACGCCGCTGAGGAGCACGCAGCTGGGCGATGCGGCGTTCATCACGGCGATCGTCTCGCGCTGCTCGCGAAGCGCTTCAGGCGAGAGACCGCGCGCGTAGGCGGCGGTCTTCGAGTGCTCGGTGATCGCCAGGTACGTCAGACCACGCGCCTCCGCCGCCGCGCGCATGTCGGCAAGGGAGGCCGTGCCATCGGACGCCGTTGTGTGGTTGTGGAGGGCGCCGCGAAGATCTTCACGGCGAATGAGCCGGGGTACGGCTTTGCCAATCGCGACCAGCGGAACGTGCGCTTCGCGGCGCTCCGGCGGCGTGAAGGCGAGACCGAGGCGCGCGTAGACCTCCCCTTCCGTTTCGCCCGCTAGGGGCGGCGAATGATCCTTTCCGTGCGTCTCGAGGGCCGCGACGTGCGCCGGGCTTCCCGTGTGGCGAACGAGGGCCGCGCCCCAGTCTTCCGCCGCCTCGTGCACGACGAGCGCGGGATGGGCGCCGCGAATGCGCGCCCCAAGGGCGCGCGCATTTTCGCCTGCGGGGCCGAGGAGCAGCTCGAGCGGATCGGCCAACTCCGCGCCGCGCCGGTAGTCGCCCACGGCTTCAATGCGAAGACCCGCAAGGGCCGCTTCAGCGGCCCAGTGCCGGGCGAGTTCCTTCGCTTCATCACGGCGCAGAATGCGCGCCCGCGCGTTCTTGAGCGCGATCTGCTCCAGGACCTTCTGCTGCGTCTTTGCGCCAAAGCCCTTTAGGTCCGTGAGCCGGTTTTCCTTCGCCGCGTACTCGAGTTCGCCGACGGTGGTGATGGACAGCTCTTCCCAAAGGGCCTTCACTTTTTTCGCGCCCAGCCCCTTGAGCTGGCCAATCTCAAAGAGCCCCAGCGGCAAATCGGCCTCGAGAGCTTCGAGCTCCGGCGAAGCCGCCCCGTCAAAGGCGGCTTTGCCGATCGCGGCGAGCGTGGCGTCCACGCCAGGGAGCCTTTCGAGGCCCGCCTCGACGAGCGCCGACGTATCGCCTTCGGCCTGCCGAATCGTCCACGACGCGCCGCCGTAGTCGCGCGCTTCGGGCAAATCCTTAAGCGCCGCGGCAAGGGCCGCCCGGGCGACGGCCTTGCAGATCGTTCGCCGGTCGCTCATCCGACCCGCATCTCGAGCGATTCTTCACGAACGAGCTCCGGTCCGCCACGACCGCCGCGTTCGGCGCTGCGAAGGAGTCGAAGGATCGACGGCCCGAGGGCATCGAGCTCCGTCGAGGCGTAACGCTCGCCGCCGAAGCGCGCGATCGTTTCCCGCTGGGCGCGAAGGACCACGGCGTCTTGGCCGAGTACCCGCAGCGCCAGCGGCTTGAGCAGCTGACCGACGCGCTCGCCGAACCTTCGCCCAGGCAAAAACGGCAGCCGAAAGCTGACGCTCGCAAACATGCGCGTTTGATGATCGCGGACGGGCGTGAGGGCCGTGGTGGCCACGACGTGGCTGTCGTCGCCGATGCGGTATTCGACCTGCGCGATCGAGGGCAGGATGAAGCGATCGAAGTGCACCACTTCGCCGCCGCCGGGGGCGAGCACACGCCCGAGCAGACCCGTCGGCGCGGACTCTCCGATGTACTCGGCCTCGGCGCGATCGCCGAAGCGGCGCACGCGCACATCGATCGCCCTCGGCTCGCTCGTTCCGCGAAAGAGCCCGCGGTGAAGGAAGGCCGTGTGCGGGACGTCGAGGGCGTTTTCCGCCACCGCATGCACCGTGCCCTCCAGATCGATGACGTGCCGCACCGTCGAGTAACGCGGGTCGTCCCAATGGGGCACGGAAAAGGGGGCACGCACCGGCGAACCTTCCTTGCCGTACACCCAGATATGGCCGCCCACCTCAACGACGGCGCGGGCATTTGCGCGACGTGATTCGCGGTCTACGGGCCCGCGAAGTCCGGGTACGGCCACGCAGCGTCCGGACGCGTCGAAACGCCAGCCGTGGTAGCCGCACTCGAGGGCGCCGTCGCACACGCGCCCAATCGAAAGGGGCACGTTGCGATGGGGGCAGCGGTCGATGAAAGCACAGGCCTTGCCGTGGCTTCGAAAGAGCACGATCGGCGTGCCGTAGAGCTCGCGCTGAATCGGCGCGTCGCCGAGTTCGCACGACTCGGCGAGAACGTACCAGTCGTCTTCGATGCGCGCGGCCGACGACGTGCCCTTCGGAGATGCCATGAGCGGAAGTCTACTACGCCGGCGTGCCATCGAGGAGGCGCAGCCGAAGCTGTGCGGCCGCGGCGCTGAGCCGCTGCACGCCGCGGTGGCAGAGTCGCAGCTCACGGCGAAAACGCCGACGGGTGCGAAGTTTCACGAGGCGCTTGCGCTTCACATCCGCGGCGACGGCCCATTCGCTCAGGAGCGCGACGCCCACGCCGGCGCGCACGTGGCTCACGATGGCCGAAATCGAACCGAGCTCCATGACGATCTGGGCCGTGGGAAAGGCCTCGTTCAGCACCGTCCGGGTCGACGAGCCGGCTCGAAAGCTCAGAAAGGGTACGGCGCCTCGGTAGTCCCGCTCGCGAATCGGCCCGTGCTTCGATTCCCAGCGGCGAAGAAACGCCGGCGCCGCCACCAAATGCATGCTCTCGCGAAGCACCACGTCCGAAGGATCGAGATCCTGCACGGGAGCGCCGTGCGCTCGCCCAACGATGGCCAAGTCCACGGCGCCCGCGTCGAGCGCTTCCAGCGCTTCTGTGGTCGTGCTCTCGAGAAGCCGTACGTGAACGGCGGGATGATCGCGACGAAAGTCGGCGAGCACTTTCGGCAGGAGCACCGAACACGCCGTGGCGCCGGCGGCAAGGGAAAGGCGACCGCTGCGCAGCTCGGCCACATCCTCGACGGCGCGTCGCCCATCGACCAGCGCAGCGAGAACGGCGCGCGCGTGGGGCACGAGCGCTTCGCCTGTCGGCAGGATTCGCGCACCTTGACGGCCGCGCTCAAAGAGCCGGGCGCCGAGATCGGACTCCAGTTTGGCGATCGATGCGCTGAACGCCGGTTGGCTTAGGTGGGCAGCCTTTGCGGCTGCCGTAAACGTGCCGTGCTCGAGCACGAGCAGAAAATGCTGAAGGACGTCGCTGTCGATAGCTTGAGCGTTCCGTACATCCATCGATGATTCAAATGAATACCGTCTGAAATATCGATTTTACGCATCGTTTGTTTTGCCCAACGTTGAGCCCATGGAACTCGAGGCGTACATGGTTCTTCCGCTGGGCCTGGCAGCAGGGTTCGTGACCACCGTGGCGGGCTTGGGCGGTGGACTGCTCCTGACGGTGGTGCTCGCCGCGCTCATCTCGCCGATCGAAGCCCTGGCGATCGCGGCACCGGCCCTCCTGCTCGGAAACCTGCATCGCATGTGGCTCTTTCGCAGCCATCTCGACGCGACCTTTCTTCGCGCGTTCCTTGTCGGCGCCGGTCCGGGCGCCCTCGTTGGCGCCTTGGCGGCCGTAGCCCTCCCCGAATGGTTCGTACGCGCCGCGATTGCCGTGTCCCTCGCCCTCGCCGTCGCCAAGCAGGTGGGCTGGATCCGCTTTTCACCTTCGGCGCGTTCACGCGGGGTGGTGTCCTTTATGGCGGGAGCGATCACCGCGACGAGCGGTGGCGGCGGGTTGATTCTCGGTCCGCTGCTGCTGGCAAGCGGCGCGAAGGGCCCGCGCTTTGTGGCCAGCGCCTCGGCGATCGCATCCGTGATGCATCTCTGCCGCGCCGCCGGCTACGGCGCCGGCGGCGTCGTGTCGGGCCGACTGCTCCTGCTCTCGGCCGTGCTTGGTGGAGCCATTCTCGTGGGCAACACACTCGGCAAGCGCCTTCGCCTCAGCGAGCGCACGTCCCTGCGACTGACCTACTCGGTACTCGTTGTCTGCGTTGCCGCCACGGTGGTGGGCGGCGCCTGAACGCACGCGCCCTACTCGAGGTCGCCGTCCGCCGATTCGGCCGTGCGTACGAAGCTCACCATCGCGTCCACGACCGGACCGGGAATGGTGTGGCCCCCGTCAAAAGGCACAAACTGCATGTGGGCGCCGCCGCGGGTAAAGAAGGCACGCAGCCGCTCGCCTTCCGCAAAGGGCAGGATCGCGTCGGACCGGCCGTGGGCGACGAGCGCATTGGGAACGGAGAGCGCGTGAAGGTCCGCGGGCCAGTGGGGAAAAGTTGCACCGGAAAGCACGAGCACGCCGCGAAGGCCGGTCTGCCCGCGGCGGACCAGCTCTGCCGTCAGCATGGCGCCCTGTGAAAAGCCGCCGAGCCAGAGTTCGTTCGCGCCTTCCCGCGCCACGTCCGAGAGCAACTGCCGAACGGCGGCGACGGCGTATTCCAGCTCTTCACCGCTCGCCCCTTCCGCCCGGCGGGGAAACCAGCGCCGGCCGCGCCCCATCGGAACGGGTGCGGCGGGAAGCACGACGCGTGTGCCCGGAAGGGCGCTCACCAAACGCTCGGCGAGTGGACGAAGGTCGTCGCCCCGAGCGCCGTAGCCGTGGAGGAGGATGAGGGCGCGTGCCCCCTCGCCCACGTCGATGCGCTCCAGGCGTACGGCGGGACGCGCTGCAGCGGGCGCCGTAGCGGGGCCCGCAGACGGCTCGCGCTCCGCCGACGGCTCGGGCTCCACCGCAGGCGGCGTGCAGCCCAAAGCAATCGATACCGCGCCCAAGAGCGCGGCGGTTCGGAACGCGCGAACGATCACGCGGCGGGCGCGTGGGCCACGTGCTCGTTGAGCTCCTCGTAACCCTCGGCACCGAGGTCGCCCATCGTTTCCCGCGGATGCGGAATCCACGCTTCGTCCGGACCTTCCTCGCCGGGGAAGTAAGGCTTGCCGTCGTACGTTTCGCGGCGGCCGAGGATGAAGGTGCGAAAGAGGTACGCAGCGAGCGACTTCTGATCGAGGTTCGGGTGAATGTGCGGCGCAATCTTTTCCGCGTGCACCTCAGGGAGCAGGCTCCAGTGCAGGCCGGGCGTCTGATGGTGAATCGTGTGGTAGC
>JBCCRV010000426.1:0-6713 GCA_039201085.1 Myxococcota bacterium
CGGAGACGGAGACGGAGACGGAGACGGAGACGGAGACGGAGACGGAGACGGAGACGGAGACGGAGACGGAGACGGAGACGGAGACGGAGACGGACGGCCTACCGAATCAGAACGTGTGGCAAACGGCAAACGGCAAACGGCAAACCGCAAACCGCAAACGGCAAACCGCGAACCGCAAACCGCAAACCGCAAACCGCAAACCGCAAACCGCTAACGATGCAGCTAGAAACTCACGCCGAACGCGAGACCCAGGGTCGGTGTGCGTCCATAGCTGCGAAGCGCATCCTCGACGAGCGACTCGGCGGCGGCCACGCCCGCTTGGACCTGCGAGGATAGGTTCGCCGTCGTGGTAGCGCGCGTGCTTGCGCCGATCGTTTGGGTCCAGCCGACCGAAGGACGAAGGAGGAAGCGCTTGCCGAGACGAAGGGTCCAGCCGAGCTCGGCGTAGAAGAGCGTCATGCGCGCTTCGATGCCGACATCACCGAGCGCGGCCGGTAGGGAAAACGTGCCGGCATTCCACACGCCGTCCGCGCGTAGGCGCCCTACCCCTAAGACCAGCTCGGGCCCGCCGCGACCAAAGGGGCGAACGCCCACGCCAAAGCGGGTCGTCCACGCGCTGCCGTAAAGGTCTTCGACGATCGATTGCACTTCGTCGCCGCCGAAGGCGCCGGCAATCGAACCGATCGCGCCGCCGTAGGCGCCGCGGCCTACGGACGCGTTGAGAAAGACGCGCTCGAAGAGCACGAAGTTCGCACCCACGTGCACGTCGATCGGTACGGTCGTTCCTAGGAGCACTTCCACGGAAAAGATGCGGGGCCCGCTCCCCTCCGCCGCGCCGTTTGCGCCCTCGTAGTTGGTTGGCGCGTTTGGTACCGCATCGCCGGAGGGCGCTGGCTCTTCCAGTCCCGCACCTCCTTCCGCGTGCTGCGCGTGTGCGTGCGCCTGAAGGAGAAGTTGGCCGACGAGCGCGCAGGCGAGGAGGAAAAGGTGGCGTTGGATCATGTTTGTTTGGGGTTGAGCTGCGGGGCGGCTACCCGCCGCACGCCCCGCGCTCAACACTCACTCGTTGCTACCGCTACCGACGGCATTCACGCCCGTCGAACTTTCCGCTGCGCTGACGCGGCCGCTGCGCCCGCGTTGGCGATCAGATGATGTCTTGGGCGTAGAGTCGCGCGGCGTAGGCGCCGCCTCCGGCGCGCGCACGCAAACGGATACGATACTCGCCGGGAACGGACGGACAAATCGCGCTGCGCAAGCCGATGATCGCGCTGTCTTCCGCGCTCGCGTCACGCATGAGGGGCGAACCGTTGGCGTCGATCAACGTCACGTCGAGGTCCGCCATGCCCTCTTCCGCTACGGCGGCAACGACGTAGCAGCGCGTGCCGATCAGCACGACCGAATGGTCCGCCACCTGCCCCTGGCGAAGCTCGCCGCGAAAGACCGAGAGCTGCGGGGCGTATGCGGGCGCCCGCTCGAACCCATAGCCGTGAAGGCGCGCACCGAGTGGATCGTCCGAGGGGTCCGGTGCCGGCCCGTGGTCCGCCGGCGGTGGACCTTCGATCTCTTGCTTCTCGCACGCGGACCCGACAAGAGCCACGGCCAGAAACGCCCATCGAAGGCACGGGAGAGCACGCATCGCCGGTCGGTCTACCACGCGTACCCGACCGCCTTCACCCCGAAATGTTCCTGGCGGTTTCGCGCCGCAAGCGAGCACGCGATGGCGAACACGATCCCGGGGCTACGGCTGAACGAGCGCGTCCGGGGCGATGATCGCCAAAGGCGCCCCGTCGCTTGCGGCCAGCGCGGCGCCGAGGTCGAGCGCAATGCGACGCACGCCCGAGGGAGCGCCCAACGACGCGGGCGACGCCCCTTCACCAAGCGCGCCGGAAAGTCCGGGCGCTACGTAGTCGAGCAGTGACGCGGGGCGAACGGGCGTCACCGTGAACGGCGCGTCGTGCCCTAAACCACCCCGGCGCCGCGTTTCCTCCATCGCCACGACGAACCCGCCGAGCCGGTCGACAAGGCCAAGTCCCAGGGCGGCGTCGCCACTCCAAATTCGGCCCTGCGCCACCTCGTGCACCGCCTCGGGCTCCATGCCGCGTCCTTCGGCGACGCGCTCCAAAAAGAGCGCGTAGTAGATTTCGATCTGCTCCTGAAGGAGCGCGCGCTCCTCGTCCGTGAACGCCCGGTAGAGCGACTCGGCGCCGGCGTGCGCGCCCCGCGCGTCCTGCTCGATGCCCACGCCGAGCGTCTCGGCGAGGGGCGCAAAGTCCACCTTGCCGAAGAGCACGCCGATCGATCCCGTCACGGTGCTCGGCTCGGCGTAGATGACGTCCGCCGCGCTCGCCACGTAGTACGCCGCACTCGTCGCAAGCGGCCCCAGCGAAGCGACAACCGGCTTCACCTCGCCCACGCGGCGCACGGCGCGCCAGATCTGATCGGCGGCGAGCGCACTGCCGCCGGGGCTGTCGATGCGAAGCAAGACCGCACGAATGCTGCGGTCGCGGCGCACGGCTTCGAGGTGTTGAATGAAGGTGCGCGCGCCCGTCTGGTGAATCTCGACGATCGGGTAGTCGACGTTGTCGCCATTGACGAGGCTCCCGTCGAGGGTGAGCACGGCCACGCGCGAAGGTCGGCCGAGCGTGGTGGGAACGTAGTCGAGGGGCCGGCGCCGTCGGTTGGACGTGCCGAATACGCGCCTCAGGTCCGCGCCGAGTGCATACTCGTCGGCGAGGCCGTCGACGATGCCCGCCGTAGCCGCTTGTTCGGCCGCGTACGGTCCCTCGTCAAAACGATGTCGCACTTCCGCCCGAGTGATCGACCAGTCGTCGGCGAGATCGTCCGCAAGCCGGGCATAGACGTCATCGAGCAGGGCCCGGCGCGCGATGCGCACGGGCGCTGTCGAGCTGCCGCGCCCGTACACTTCGACGGCCCCTTTGTATTGGCCCACCCGCACGAAATCCGTTCGCACGCCCAAGCGACGCAGTGCCTCGCCATAGTGCAGCACCGTCGTCGACGTGCCGATGAACGCCGCCGTACCCGCCGGGTCGAGCAGCGTTTCGTTCGCCGCCGCACACGCATAGATCTCCGGACCGCTCGGCGCCGCGAGCTGACAGAGGACGGGGCGCCCGGCGGCGCGAAGGGACGCGATCGCTTCGCGAATCTCCTGGGCCGCGCCGTGACCGATCGATGAGCCGCGCAGGCGAAGCAGCACGCCGGCCACGTCCGACTCGTAGCGATCCCGATCGAGGCGCGCGAGGAGCGCCAAAAGCCCACGCGAACCGAGTCCGCCGCGCACCTCCACGTCGTCGACGTAGCCCCGGAGGGGAAGACCATCGCGTTCGTGGCTGCGGACCGCGCCGTAGGCGAGCGCGCCCAGCCGATCGTCACCATTGCCGTCGAGCCGACCCATGGCGCCGCCGCCGGCGCTCGTCCGGCCCCAGTGCGCGACGACGTTGCCGAACACGCGAACCTCGCTCGAACCGCCGCCCACATCGCTCGCGTCGACGGCGATCTGCAGCTGACCGAAGCGAGGAACGGCCACCCCCACAAAGCCGCGAAGGCCGACGTCGCCGTCCGTGTCCACGGCCGCCGCCACCTCGGCGACCAGCGCATCGGTTTCAAAGGGTCGCAGCTGAGCCGCACCGACCAGCGTCGCGGGCACCGCACCGGCGCCGCGCGACAGACCGAGCGGCCCGAGCAAGTCGTGCACGACCACGCTGAAGCTCAGCCTCGAATGGGGCGAAAAGAGCGTCCCGACGTCCAGCGCACCGCGGCGGCCGACGGCGCCATCGGCGTAGCGAAGGGCGGCGCCAAAGGCGAATTGGGACGAACGTGCCCAAGCGCCGCCGACGCTCACGCGCCCGTCGTCTTCGCCGTCCCGAAGGCGCCAATCGAGCGCGCCGGCCACCGAAAGGCCAAAGGGCAGATCGCGAACGCCATAGAGTCCAAGGCCATGGCCCTCGGCGCCGGCATAGACCAGCGCCGCTTCCCAGCCGCTGACGCGGGCCAACGCGGCAGGATTCACGTCCAGGCCGAGGGCCCCGGCGCCTCCGGCGATCGGCACGGGCGCGACCGTTCCTCCGCTGGCTCGGCGCCACTGCGCGCGCCCCGGTGACACCCAAAGCAGAGCCAACATGGGGATAAGCAACGCGAAGGAGCGGACCATGGCGCCGGTTATAACGGCCTGCTGGCGGTAGAGCTCATCCCAAAAATCGCCACGGCGATTTTTGGGATGAGCGCTAGGCCCAGCGTCGCCGTGACGAAGGGCGCGCGACGGTGTAGTGTAGGCAGATGTATGCAGCAGCCCGTTTGCGTCGTGCCCTTCGTGGGTCCATCGCCGCGCTTCTGCTCGCCGCAATCCCGTCGCCCGTATCGGCGCAGGAACCGGCCGCAGAGGGCCCGCCGGAAGAGGCCCTCGAGTTCTTTCGCTCCGGCCGCGAGCACTATGAGGCCGGCCGCTACAACGAAGCACGGGTCGATCTGGAGCAGGCCCTCGCCCTTGACCCGGAGTCCGCCACGCTGATCTTCAACCTGGCGCGCATCGCGGAGCTTCAAGGCGATCTGACGGCTGCGATCGACTACGCGACGCGGTTTCGCAACATGGTTGTTGGCAACGAAGAAGAAGTGGCGCGCGCCGAAGCCACCCTCCGGCGCCTCGAAGGAGCCCGCGAATACCTGGCGCTGCGAGAAAGCGCCGCCCCCGAACTCGAACCGCTCGCGCCGCGCGTCGAGGTGCGGGAGCGGGGCGTGGCGGACGGGGCGTTTTGGGCGGTACTCGGTACGGGCGGCGCGCTTCTGCTGGCCGGCGCGGTGACGGGCGGCGTGGCGATACGCCGCCAAAATGAGGCAAACGACCTGTTCGCAGCGAGCGACGACGACCGTCAACGGCGTGCAGACATCCGCGATTCGGCAGACCAGCTCGCCCTCACGGCGGACGTGTTTCTCATCGGAGGCGCCGCCGTCGCTACAAGCGCACTGCTGCTCTATTTGCTTCGCGTGCGAACGTACGAGCAAGGTGCCGCCCAAGTCGACATTTCGCCCTCCTCCGTGGGCCTTCGCGTAGGTGCGTCATTTTGAGGCTCGCTTTGCTAGCCCTGCTCTTCGGCTGCTCCGCCGTGGTCGATGGCGGGGTCGACCGCTGCGCGACGGACGAGGGCTGCCCCTTCGGTCAGGTGTGCGAGAATCAGATGTGCATCGTGTCCGCCGAGTGCGACCCGAACGCACCGGAGCGCTGCAACGGTATCGACGACGACTGCGATGAAATCGTTGACGAAGGCTTTGAGGGCACCGTCGAAGCCTGCAACGATCTGGACGACGATTGCGACGGAAACGTCGACGAGGACATCGTCGTACCCGAAGTCTGCAACGGCATCGACGACGACTGCGACGGCATGATGGACGAGTCGCTCGGCGATGCACCCGAGGTCTGCAACGGCGTCGACGACGACTGCGACACCTTCATCGACGAGGACATCCCGTCGATTCCCGACATCTGCAACGAGGCGGACGACGACTGCGACGGAACGATCGACGAGGGCGTCGACGAGAGCTGCAACAACATCGACGACGACTGCGACGGCGCGACGGACGAAGGCAGCCTCTGCGCCGATGGCGAGATCTGCGACGGCGCCTGCACCCTTCGCACGTGCGAAACGGACGAGAGCCTGGCGTGCACCAGCGGATTCTTCTGCAACACCAGCGTCGAGCCCGCGCGCTGCGACGAGCTTCCACCCGCCGCCTGCCAGCGCGACACCGAGTGCGGCAGCGGCGAAGTGTGTTTTGAAGAAGCGGGCGTTTGCATCGACGAAACGCCCTTCGGCGCCGGCTGCAGCAGCGATGCATCCTGCGGCGCCGAGCGATTCTGCGCGGACCTTGCGCTCGCGGGAATTGGCGGCGCGTCGACCTGCACGAGCACCTGCTGCAGCGACGCCGACTGCGCCGAAGGCGTCTGCGCCAACGGCGGGCTCGGCGTCGGCCTTTGCGTGCCGCCGGCGATGGCCGGTCGGCCCAACGGCGAAAGCTGCGCCTCCCGCGCGGACTGCGCCTCCGGCTTCTGCTCCGTCGATCGCACGTGCGCGCCTTTCTGCGCGAGCGATGCGATCTGCGACACCCGCGACCGATGCGTGTTTTTCGCGGCGGCGGACGAAACGACCGTCATCTCGGGCTGCGAGACGCCGCGAGGCACCGGGGGCTCGCTCGAGAGCTGCCGCTTCGAGTCGTGCGAGCATGGCCTGTGCAGTCCCGCCGGTGGCGGCTCGTTCTGCTTTGCGCCCTGCGCGACGGACGTGGACTGCAGCGCCGAGGAAACGTGCGCTTTGATCGAGTTCACGATTGGCGACCCACTCCCAAACCGCTTCCTGAAGGTTTGCTTTCCTCGCCTGGACGAGGACCGCCCGGTGGGGGCAAGCTGCGAAGACTCGGTGAACTGCGCCTCCAACCGCTGCGAAGACGGCCTATGCGTGGAGCCATGCTGCAGCAGCGCGACCTGCGGCAGCGGCACGACGTGCCGGCCCCTTCGCGTGGGCGCCCAATTCCCCGGCTTCTGCCTGCCCTAGACCCAATGCCGTTCGGTTAGGGCGGGAGGAGGGGAAGGACGCAGGACGCGGAAAGCACGACGCTCGGCGCTCGACGCGCGGAGCAGGACGCTCGACGCTCGACGCGCGGAGCAGGACGCTCGACGCTCGACGCGCGGAGCAGGACGCTCGACGCTC
>JBCCRV010000427.1:0-6702 GCA_039201085.1 Myxococcota bacterium
CCAAGGACGATGGAACGGCGCGCTTCATTCTCGAAGCGGCGGAACAGCTTGCTCGGGCCGGCAAGTCGCTGACGATTCGAAGTGTCGTTCAGCGCGCTGGCGTCAGCGTCGGCGCCTTCTATTACCACTTCAAAAACCAAGACGCGCTGCTGCGCGCGTTGGTCGACAAGCTGATGGAAGAGAGCGGTACGTACCTCCTCGACGCATGGGCGAAGCGACCGGAGGAGATCTTGGAGGACGCCTGCAGCGCCTATGCGCGCTCCGTCGTCGCGTTCTACTTGGAGTCGCCCGCGCTCATGCGTTTGGCGTGCCGAACGATCGTTTCGATGGGCGCCGAAGAATCGGCCGTCGAAGCGCGTGAGCGCTTTCTGCAGCAGCTTGCCGACTCGGTCGACGAGCCCGTCGTGCAGCATCCGGAGTTCGTGGAGCGCATGCGCGTCCTCGTCGACATGCTCTTTGGCATCGTGCTCGCGGAGCTCGCTCGGGCGCGTCCTCGCTCCGGCGAACGCGCCGGTGCGCTCGTCGATCGACTGGTGCGCGCGGAGATCGGACTGCTTCGTGAGGAGCTTGCCGAATGCGGCTGAACACCCCGGTGGAGCGTTTCGAATTGCTTTGTGATTTCAAGCGTTTGAAGGTGCTTCAAAACCGAACGCTAAAGGCGCTTTGGCCATGCTAGCGCGAAGGACCGTGCACGTAGACGATCGATTCGCGAGTCGCTCCACGCTCCCGTTCTTCATGGGGCTGCTTGCGCTTTTCTTCACCGCCGCCTGCGGCTCGTCGTCGCCCCTCCAGCCCCTCGACAGCCCCGTGTGCGAGCCTGGAACGTGCTGCGCCGACAGCGACTGCGGCCCCGGCCTCTGCTGCACCAACCGCGAGTGCGTGCCCTGCTGCCGAACGAACGCCGACTGCCGCGCGGGCGAGTGCTGCGACGCGGATGCGATGGCGTGCGCGCCGTGCGGTTGCGCGGGCGATCGCGACTGCACGGCGGGCACGTGCTGCGGCGACGACGGAAGCTGCGGCGCGTGTGGGTGCACGGCGAACGCCGATTGCCGTGCCGGTCAGTGCTGCGGCGCTGACGGCAGCTGCGGTGCATGCCTTTGCGGCCGCGATGCGGATTGCCGAGCGGGCGAATGCTGCGACGACGCTGGCGCCTGCGGTCCGTGCGATTGCCGTGCCGACCGTGATTGCCAAGCCGGCGAGTGCTGCGATGACGGCAGCTGCGGGGCGTGCGCGTGCCGCACCAACGCCGACTGTACCGCGGGCGAATGCTGCGGCGCCGACGGGAGCTGCGGCGATTGCCCATGCACCGGTGCCGCCGACTGCGTGGCCGGCGAGTGCTGCGGACCGGACGGCCGATGTGGACCCTGTCCGTGCACGTCGGACGCGGCGTGCAACGCCGGCGAGTGCTGCTTGGGCGACGGACGCTGCGGCGAATGCGGATGCGCAAGCGACGCCGACTGCACGGCGGGCGAATGCTGCAACGCCGACGGGAGCTGCGGCGAATGCCCGTGCACCGGCGACGACCAGTGCCGCGCCGGTCAGTGTTGCGATCCGGACGGTCGCTGCGGCCAGTGCCGCTGCAACGCGGACGCCGAATGCACCGCCGGTGAGTGCTGCCTGGAAGACGGCACGTGCGGCGAGTGCCCGTGCGGCCGAGACGCCGACTGCACGGCGGGCGAGTGCTGCCGCGAGGACGGTTCGTGCGGCGCGTGTGCGTGCGAGAGCAGTGGCGACTGCCGCGTAGGTGAGGTGTGCTGTGAGTGAAGGAGCAAGGGCGATGACGAGGTGGACTGGGCTATGGATCGCGCTGCTCGCGGCGTGTTCGGGAGGCGATGGCGGAGGCTCGATGCTGCCCGTCGAGGTGGGTCAGATGTGCGCGCGCAACGCCGACTGCTCGACGGACCTTTGCTTGGCCGTGGGTCGCTGCACGGCGTCGTGCGACGAGGGCGTTGTCTGCCCGGAAAGCTGGGTCTGCGATTCACTGACCGGTGCGGGCCTGGTGTGTCAGTGCCCGGGCGACGGCACCGAGGAAGTCTGCAACGGCATCGACGACGATTGCGACGGAACCACCGATGTCGGTGCCGTCTGCCCTGATGGACTGATCTGCGAGGCGGGTGGTTGCACCTGCCCCGAGGCGGAGCGCTGCAACGGCGAGTGCGTGGACCGGCAAACGGACGCGCGTCACTGCGGCGCTTGCGGCAGCGCCTGCGCTGCTGGCGAAGCGTGCCAAGGCGGCACTTGCGTTCTCAACTGCACGGACGAAACGACCCGCTGCGGCGACGGATGTTTCGACCTTCAATCAGACGACACCCACTGCGGCGGGTGTGATCAGTCCTGCAGTTCCGGCGCCGAATGCTTGGCGGGCAGCTGCGAATGCCGCGCCGACAGCGACCTGTGCGGCGCAGACTGCGTGGACCTTCAGACCGACGAAACGCACTGTGGCGCGTGCGATCGCGCCTGCGGTGATTCGGAAGTCTGCGTCGAAGGCGCCTGCGAATGTGAAGGGGGCACCATCGAATGCGGCAGCGCTTGCGTCGATACGCAGACATCCACGGCGCATTGCGGTGGATGCGGCAACGCCTGCAGCGACATCGAAGTCTGCGTGGACGGGGCGTGCCGCATCGATTGCCGACCGGAGGAAGACGTGTGCGACGACACCTGCGCGAACCTTATGACGGACACGGCCAACTGCGGCTCCTGTGGGAATGGGTGCGCGGACGACGAGGTCTGCAACGAAGGAACCTGTCGGCGCGACTGCGGCGCGCTGACCCTTTGCGATGGAACATGCGTGAACACGACGAGCAACGCCGACAACTGCGGTGCGTGCGGGGCGGCCTGCGGCGCGTCCCAGCGCTGCGACGACGGAACGTGCCGCTGCAATATGGTGGGACTCGAGGTGTGCGATGGTGCGTGCACGAGCACCAACACCGATCCCTTCAACTGCGGGAGTTGCGGAAGCGCATGCGGCTTCGCCCAGACGTGTGTGTCCGGCGAGTGCCGGTGCGACCGCTTCGACCTGACCGTCTGCGACGGTAGCTGCGTCGACACAGACTCGGACGCACGCAACTGTGGGAGCTGCGGCAACTCGTGCGGCGGAGAAGCGTGCGTTGGCGGCCGCTGTGCCGGCAGTGTTCCTGCCATCGGCGACCCCTGCGAGCTCTTCGAGTGCGGGCCGGGCGACTTTTGCCTCACGGAGGGTTCCGGATTTCCCGGTGGGTACTGCACCCGCGACTGCGTTTCGTCCTGCCCAAGCGGATCGCTTTGCGTGGCGGTTTCGGACGTTGACAGCTTCTGCCTGGCGGAATGCGGTTCGGGGTGCCGCTCGGGCTACGAGTGCCTCGACCTCGACGGCTCGAGCGACCAGGTCTGTTTCTAGCTTCATGGCGCACGACGGCGCGGCGTCCGTCGGCGTCCTCGGCGCCGACGGGTATGTTGCTGCAGCGGCGCGGTGGCGGGCATCGTCGGAACCGACGGTTGCGCTCGTTCAGCGGCGCGGTGGCGACCTCGATCGCTACCGCGTCCGTGCTCACACCGCGCCCTCGCGCAAGATACGCAGGAACGCCTGCACCTTGGGCGAGCGGTGCAGGTCCACGTGCGTGACGATCCAAAAGGGCACGCGCCATTCTCGCTCTGGCGGGCCCACGGGGTGTAGCTCCGGCCCCGCCAGATGCTTTGGGTAGAAGCCAATGCCCACGCCGGCGAGCAGCGCATCCCATTTGCCGACGCGGCTCGCGCTGGTGAACGAGAGCGCCTCGGCGGGAACGTTGGCGTGCAGCCATCGCATGAATGGAAAGTTCCGATCCGGGCCGTCCGTACCGATGAAGGTGTGCTCGCCGTACGCGTCCTTCGACGCGGGAAGGCCGTTGTGCGCGACATAGCGCTCGTGTGCGTAGAGGCCGAGCTTCATCGTCGTGAAGGGCGTCGCCACGCAGTCCGGATCGCGGGGCTTGGCGCCTGAGCGAATGGCCACGTGCGCTTCGCCGTATTCGAGTTGGTAAAGGCGCGGGCTCACTTCGTAGCGAACGGAAATCGCCGGGTGCTGCAGGCGGAACTCGGCCACCGCTGGAAGCACGAGCGCGGAAACGGCCTCGACGGAGGTGAGAACGAGTTCTCCGCTTAGGTGGGCGTCGCGTCCGCGAAGGCGTAGCGCAAGCTGAGCGAGCTGCTCCTCCACCACGGCGGCCGTGCGCAGAAGATCCTCGCCTGCGTCCGTTGGATGGGCGCCCTTGGGATTCCGCAGGAAGAGTCGTGCGCCCAGCTCGTCTTCGAGCGCGTCGATGTGCCGAGCCACGGTGGCCCGATGAAGGCCCAGGGCCTTGGCGGCGGCTTGAAAGGTGCCCAACCGTCCGACCTGATAGGCCGTCAGCAGCTCGTTCCAGCGTTCCATTGCTATATATTCGCGCACCTATTGCGCATTTGGAAGTGTTTAGTCGTATATTTGCTGCAGTATACCAGCCCCATGACTGGATTGCTGAAGACTTCCGCCGTTCTCTGGGTGATTTGGGGGCTCGTGCACGTCTTCGCGGGCGTGATGACGTTGAGCCAGCCGATCCCCGGCGCCATCGGCGGCATCGCGGACGCCGTCGATCCGGCCACCTTGGCCATGGACTACCCCGCGGCGGTCGGCGGCATCTTGAACCAACACGGCTTTAACCTCGCTTGGTTCGGCCTCGTCACCATCGTCGCTGGCGTCTACATCTGGCGCGGCAGCTCCCTCGCGATTTTCATCGCGGCCCTGGTCGGTGGCCTGGCGGACGTAGGCTATTTCCTGTTCATCGACCTCGCCGGCTTTGCGAACTTCGTTCCAGGAACGGTGATGACGATTGTTTCCGGCAGCGCGATCGCGTTGAGCTTCTACGCGCACTTCCGCGGCAAGCCTGAAGCATCTTAAGGAGTGGCCTAGGCGACCCGACGTGCGGCGCACCATTTTCGGTTCGCTACGTTTCGCGAAGGGCAAGCGTTCGTTACGGACTTCAACCTGTGGGCACTTCGGATCGACCCTGCGGTGACGGCAGCATGCCCTCACGCGGTGAGGACGTCAGCAAACGCCAGGCGTCTCGGCGCGCGCTCGCTTCGCAGGAGACACCGTTCAGAGCGATCTGCGCAGCCGGGCTCGATGACGTTTGAATGACAATTGATTCGGTGCGTCGGGCTCCGGGCCGGATCAGGCTCCGCCTGCAATGGATACGCTAATCATCACCCTTTACTTGATTGCCCTAACGATTCTAGGCATTTACGGCGCTCACCGGAGCATGCTGCTGACGCTTTACCTCAAGCATCGCGGCAACAAGCCCGAGCCCGAAGGTCGTTTCGCCGAAGAAGATCTACCGACGCTGACGATTCAGCTGCCGATGTTCAACGAGATGTACGTGGCCGAGCGCCTGCTCGATGCGGTGGCGACCATCGACGACCCGCGCGAGAAGCTGGAGATTCAGGTGCTCGACGACAGCACCGATGAAACTGTGCAGATTGCCCGCGCTAAGGTCGACGAGCTCTGCGAGCGCGGCTTCGACGCCGTCTACCGGCACCGAACGGACCGTACGGGCTTCAAGGCTGGCGCCCTGGAGGAAGGTCTGAAGGACGCGAAGGGCGAACTGGTCATGGTCTTCGACGCGGACTTCGTTCCGACGCCGTCCATCGTGCGCGACCTCGTTCACTACTTCACGAAGCCCAAGATCGGCATGGTGCAGGCGCGCTGGGGCCACATCAACCGCGACTACTCGGTGCTCACGAAGATTCAGTCGATGATGCTCGACGGTCACTTCGTCATTGAGCACATCGCCCGTAACCGCAGCGGCCGCTACTTCAACTTCAACGGCACGGCGGGCATTTGGCGCAAGGAAACGATCGTCGATGCTGGCGGCTGGGAACACGACACGGTTACGGAAGACATGGACCTGTCGTTCCGCGCGCAGATGAAGGGCTGGGAGTTCATCTACGTGCCCGAGGCGATCGCGCCGGCGGAGCTTCCCTGCGAGATGAACTCCTTCAAGACCCAGCAGTTTCGCTGGGCCAAGGGTTCGGCTCAGACGACGAAGAAGCTTCTCGGCACGGTTCTTCGCGCCGACATTCCCTTCAAGGTGAAGCTCGAGGTGGTCTTTCACCTGACGAACAACTTCGCCTACCTCTTTCTCGTCGTGCTTGCTGCGCTCCAGCTCCCGAACATGATCCTGCGCGGCGATATGGACCACCCGGAGCTGCTTCTGCTCGACGTGCCGCTCTTTGCCGCGACCTGCGGCAGCATCTGCGTTTTTTACCTGGTCACGCACCGCGCCCTCTACGACAACCTCTGGGACGCGATCAAGCGCCTTCCGCTCATGATGGCCTTGGGCATCGGTCTTTCGATCAACAACGCCCGCGCTGTTCTCGAAGGGCTCTTTGGCAACGACATCGAGTTCGTGCGCACGCCGAAGCACGGCGTTCAGGGCACCTCGGACACGTGGAAAAGGAAGAAGTACAAGGCGCGCTTCCCGATTCACTCGGTCGTGGAGGTGCTCTTCGGCCTCTACTTCGTCGCCACCATCGGCATCGCTATCTTCACGCACAGCTGGGTCAACGCCCGATGAGACCGAAGATCTGGTGCAGCAGCTGATGGGCAAAAAGCCGGAGCTCAGATTCCAGTACATCCAGGAGAACGCGAAGTTCGTGGAAGAGTTAGATGTTTGAAGAAGACATTCTTCTTCTTGGACACCGATATCGAAG
>JBCCRV010000428.1:0-6686 GCA_039201085.1 Myxococcota bacterium
AAGGCCGGCGCCATGTGCACCATGCCCGTACCCGTGCCCAGCTCGACGAAGTCCGCCGCGATGACCCGATGGGCCGGGCCGTTTTCGGGTGCCTTATAGTTGAATGGAGGCGCGTAGGTTTTGCCCACCAGCGACGAACCGGGGACCTCCTCCACGATCTCGTGTTCGGCGTCGCCAAAGAGCGGCGCCACCAGGGCCTTCGCGCAGATCAGAAAGCTGCCGTCCTCGGCGCGCACCTTCGCGTAGAGGGCGTCTTCCTTCACGGCCAGTGCGATGTTGGACGGGAGCGTCCAGGGGGTCGTCGTCCACGCGAGGAACGCGGTGTTCTCTTCACCGCGAACGGGAAAGCGCACCACCACGGAGGGATCGTCGACCTCCTTATAACCCTGGCCGACCTCGCCGCTCGAAAGGGCCGTGCCGCCCTGAGCCCACCACCAGAGCACCTTGTAGTCCTGGAAGAGCAGGCCCTGGCTGTGCAGGGTCTTCAGCGCCCACCAGACGCTTTCCACGTACGCCTTATGAAAGGTCACGTAGGCGTCGTCCATGTCGACCCAAAAGCCGATGCGGCGGGTCATGCGGCGCCATTCGTCGATGTACTTGAAGACCGAGTCGATGCACTTGCGGCTAAAGGCCTCGACGCCGTACTCCGCGATCGCTTCCTTTCCGCTGATGCCCAGGGCCTTTTCCACCTCGACTTCGACGGGCAGGCCGTGCGTGTCCCAGCCGGCTCGCCGGGGTACGCGGTAGCCGCACATGGAGCGGTAGCGAAGGAACACGTCTTTCATCACGCGGGTGAGCACGTGGCCCGAGTGGGGCATGCCGTTCGCCGTTGGCGGTCCCTCGTAGAACACGAACGTCTCGTCGCGGCGACCCTTGGTGGCCGCGTCAAAAATCGCCCGCTCGTCCCAAAAACGAAGCTGCGCTTCATCGAGGGCGGGAAAGTCGACCTGGGGGCTGACGGGAGAAAAGGGCGCGTTGGTCACGCTGAACACCTAACACACCGAAACGCTGCGCCAAGGGGGCCTGTACCGCTGCTGGCTACGACGGCTCCGCTGTGCCAGCGCCAAAGGTGATGAGCGCGCCGTCCGGGTCGCACGCGTACGCCTCGGTCATGCCCCATTCGCGCTTCACGAAGCGCTTTCGCAGGCTTCCGGGCCCCGTGGCCGGGAGATTGAGGCTTTCCCACTCGGCCTCGAGGGAGCGGGTGTTGAGAACGCGAATGTACGCCGTGAAGTGGGAGTTGCTTGGGTCTAGCTCGTGCGTCTGCGCAGGCCGAAAATGAAGTTCGGCGCCGCCTCGACGGAGGATGAGGTACGCGGGAAAACGGGCCACGTGGCGAAAGCCGAGCTTGGTGAAGAACGCCGCCGTTCGATCGAAGTCGCTCGAGGGGAGAACGGGTATGCCGCAGAGTAGTTGGCCCATCGAACCGTCGTAGCGGAATCTGGCCGGTACATACAATCGATGCGGCAGTGCGCGGCCGAGACGGCTGTGCGAAGGTCCCGCCCATGAAGAAAATCGTGCTCACGGGCGCCGCTGGCCGCCTTGGTTCGAAGCTCCGGGCGCCCCTGTCGAAGATGGCGGAATCGCTCGTTTCCAGCGATATCAGCGACATCGAGGCGCTGCTCCCCAACGAGACCTTCGTGCGGGCGGATCTGGAGGATAAGGAAGCGATCGTTGCACTCCTCGAAGGTGCCGACGTCGTCGTGCACTTTGGCGCCTTCGTGGATGAGGGTCCGTTCGAAAAGCTGCTCGGTCCGAACTTCGTTGGCGCCTACCACGTGTGGGAATCGGCCTTTCAGAACGGCGTGCGCCGGGTCGTCTACGCCAGTTCGATACACGCCGTGGGCATGTACCCCAAGAACGAAGCCATTGATGCGCACGTGCCGCATCGACCGGACACCTTCTACGGCCTGGCGAAGTGCTTTGCTGAAGACCTCGGCCGCATGTACTTCGAAAAGCGCGGCGTCGAGGCCGTTTGCCTGCGCATTCTCTCCTGCTCGCCCGTGAGCAATGCACGAACGCTCGGCTCGTGGCTTTCGGACGACGACCTCGTCCAGCTCGTGCAGCGAGCCGTCGACACCCCCGTGACGGGCTTCGTCATTGCTTACGGCGTGTCCAACAACGATCGCTGCCCCGTCGACAACTCTGCCGCGCGCTTCCTCGGCTACCGCCCGAAAGACAACGCCGAAGCCCACGCCGAAGCGATCCTCAAGGCCGAGGGCTACCTGCCCCACGACGACCCCAACCACATGTGCCACGGCGGACCCTTTGCCGGCGTGGAGCTTGGAAAGGGCGCCGTCGCGGACATGACCCTCGACTAAAGCCGGATGCCAACCGCCAATTCAGCGCCGCCGCCGGCCGTTTCCCTTTCGTCGTGCCGGGCAGTCTGGTACCCAGCCGCCGTGGCGGAGCGAATCGACGGGAAGGCCATCGCAAAGCGTGTGCGCGCGGAGGTTGCGGAGCAGGCGGCAGCCTTTGAGCGGCAGCACGGCCGCGCCGTTTCACTGCATGTGGTGCTGGTGGGCGACGACCCTGCGAGCCATGTGTACGTGCGCAATAAGGAGCGCGCCGCGGCCAAGGCGGGCATTGACGGCGAAGTGCATCGGCTGGATGCGTCCACATCGCAGGAAGAGGTCGAAGCCCTCGTTCGCCGGCTCAACGCGGATGCGGGCGTGGACGGGATCTTGGTCCAGCTGCCGCTGCCCGAAGGACTCGATGCGCGCCCGATCGTCGAGCTCATCGATCCCAAGAAGGACGTCGACGGGCTCACCACCCACAACGCCGGCACGGTCCTCGGCGCCGGTGACGGGCTCTACCCCTGCACGCCGCGCGGCTGCATGCGTCTCCTCAGGGAAACGGGCGTCGACCTTCGTGGAAAGCACGCGCTGGTCATCGGACGCTCGCAGCTCGTGGGCCGTCCGATGGCCATCATGCTGCTGGCGTCGCACGCAACCGTGACCATCGCCCATCGCCATACCGATCCTTTGGAGCCGCTCGTTCGTCAGGCCGATGTGCTGGTTGTCGCGGTGGGCCGCGCGAACCTCATCCCTGGTGACTGGATCAAGCCGGGTGCCGTCGTAATCGATGTGGGCATCAACCGCACGGTCGACGGCAAGCTCACGGGCGACGTGGACTTCGAAGGTGCGCAGTCGCGGGCGAGTGCGATCACGCCCGTGCCCGGCGGCGTGGGCCCGATGACGATTGCGATGTTGCTTTCAAACGCCGTACGCGCAGCGAACCTTCGGGCAGACACGCCCTAGACCGGCCCTAGGGCAGCACGAGCGTCAAATGGGTTTCCGGGGCGACGGCGAAGGCCGTTGTGACGAGCTCATCCAGGGGAACGGAGTGCATGTAGCGAAGGCTCGTGGTGCGTGAACGCCTCGCGACGGATCGCAGCCCCTCGTAGTCGAAGGCAAAACCTTCTTCGGTCCGCAGTCGTGGAATGGTGCGTGTGCCGGCGCCGCGAATGAGCACCGAGTGGCCTCCGAGGCGCACGTAGACCTGAATGGCGCTCCGGTCGTCGCCGCGAACGGTGCGAAGCGGGATGGCCGCGAGCATGCCGGCGGGCGTACGGCCCACCAGGGAGGCGACGGGGACTTCGGCGCGCATGGCGGACATCAGTACGCGTGTGAGAACGTGCCCCTCAGCGCCCGTGCCGCCCACGGCCATCGCGGCGCCGCGGTAGCGCGCAAGATGGGCCACGACCTCTTCCAGCGGGCCTGGAAACGGGCGATAGCTGTCAGGCAGGGCGACGCAGTCGACTGCGGGAAGCACCGCAGCACCCTGAACGGCGGGATGAGCGACGGACGTTCCTGTGTCGTAGCGAACGACGCTGAAGGCGCCTGTGCAGAGCCGCGCGCGTTCGATGAGCACAAGACCGTCGGCGCTTGATGGAGCGCTTTGCGTCTCCGTGATGGCCAGCGAGAGTGCGTCGAGGCGCGGTTGCGGTCGAAGGGAGACGGCGCGAAGAACCGCCTCCGCCGCCGCGACGCGCGGCGCGATGGCTTCGACGAAGGGATCGGCGTCGTCCGGAACGGCGGCAATGCGCGCGACGCTCTCAAAGGCGACGTCCATGATGCGCATGGCGGTGGCGCTCGGCGCATCGAAGGGTGACGTGTCGCAGTCGTCGCAAAGCGTGCCGGCAAGAGCCGAAAGCGCTGCGGCGCCGTCCTCGCGCACCGCTTCTGCGACGCGGCTCACGAAGGCGTAGGCGCTTCGGCTGCCCATCGGCGCCCGAAGTGGCCCGCTTTGCACTTCGAGGGCCCGGAGGCTGTCTTCGGCGACGCTCGCATAAATGCCCGCGGCGGCGTCGCGAAGCCGGCCAACGATGACGGCTTCGGTTTCTTCTGCGCTCGCACCACCCACCGCGCGCTGCACGGCTTCACGTTGCGATGATTGCTCCGCCAGAAGCCAAAGGTCGGAGGCCACAACGGCGCGCAGGAACTCGGCTTCGTGCGCCACCGCCGGTTCGTGGTCGCCGGCGGCCACGAACGCGTTTAGCTCCGCCAAGAGCTCGAGCGTGCCTCCGCCATCGAGTTCGTAGTGATGCAGGGCGTCGTGGGCGCGATCGAGCAGTGAACGATCGGCAAAAGACGTCGACGGAACAAGGAGTGGGAGGAGTAGGGCAGGCAGGAGACGGAGTAGCGGGCGAGGGCGAGGCATAAACGTGCAGTACGGCTGCACGCTGGAGCGCTGAACACCTGAACGTGAGAGCCGAGCCCGCTGTTGACGACGATGAGCTCTAGTCGAGCGCGCGGGTCGTGAGCCCCATCTGCTGGAGGATCGCGTCCGGCACGCCTTCGCGGCGAAGCATCTCACGCTGTTCGATGCGCTCCCGGGCGGCCTCGGCGCCAAAGGCCGAGCCGTACATGTGGTCGAGTTCCGCTTCCGTCACGGGCCGCTCCGGTGGGAGGGGCGTGCTTCGAGCAGGACCGAACCGAACGTGGCCGTCGTTCGGAATGAACGTGAGCACCCCGCGAAGGTCCTGCGCCACCAGCGACACGGCAAACCCCTGCCGCTGGGAATGAGCGCGCAGCGAATGCTGAACGAAGCGTGCGCTCACGCGGTGCGTGCGGACGCGGGGCGCGCCGCTCGCCGACAAGGTTGCGACGCGAAACTCGCGGCCGTCCGTTGGACCCTCACCAAGGGCCGTCGCCACGCGGATCGAAGCGCCCGGTGCGCGACTCATAAAGTGCGCGCGGGAGCCTCGTCCTACGTCGACGGAACGAAGCGGCTGCAGGGCCGCGTCGTAGTGGGCCACCTGGTTGGCGAAGCGGCAGAGGCCGTTCGAGCCGCGGTCGCAGGTGGCGACCAAGAGCGCGACGCCCGTGCCGTCGGCGATCAGTCCATGGATCCAGGTACGCTGACGTCCCGCGTGGCGAACGCGGCGCTCCACGTGGCCGTCGGACGCGCGGAGGGCGAGCAGCTCCGTTGGGCGGCTCAGTGGCGATCCTTGGTTCGGATGCTTGGCCGCCACGAACACATGGCGATCACCCGACGCGTACGCGTCGACGTGCAGTGCGTCCGGTGCGCGGGCGGACCAGCGGACGGCCCCCGTGCGGCCGTCCATGCGCTGTGAAACTCGACCCGCGGCTGCGCAATCGCGGAGCCGACGAAGAGCAGCGAAAGAGCGGCTGCGATACGAAGGAGCGGACGCGAGCGATGGCGGGAGCGCATGGGTTCGTGACGGCTGTCGTGGCGCACTATTCAACGCTTCGCTGCGCCGGCGGTGAGGGGACGTTTGCGAGCGGAAGCTTCGCCGGAGGGCGTTGGCGTCGCCCGGTAGCTGCGGTACGTTGCCGTGGCCGGCGGGGTTCGCTCAGTGCCGAAAGCCGGCAGCGAGGTGGAGGTCCATGGCTAGAGCTCATCCCAAAAATGGCCGCGGCCATGTTTCTGCCAGCTCGCACGACCTTCCGCCGTCCCCTCACCGTGAAAATGATCCGCGCGTACTTGGGTTCGGGGACGCTGGGTCCCGCGCAAACTCCGCAAGAACCTGGCCACGGCTAGTTTGGGGATGAGAGCTGTTGCTTGCCGGCGCAGGTCCGACGGACCTCGCACATGGGCCGTGCATCGTGCGTCCTGAGGCCCGCGCCGCCTGGGGCCACGTGCTGCTTGCCAACCTCGCCGAGCGCGCGCCGGTCCGCCATCGCCGGGTGCTCGAACGGCTGCATCCCAAGACCCATTCGGCCTATGAAGGCCTCGCCGCGATGCGCTGGGTGCCGATGGAAGCGCATATGGAACTGAGCGACGAGATTCGTGCGGAGGTTGGCGCCGGTCTGCGCTACTCGGAGTTCTGGCGACAGGCGGGTCTTCGGCTTGCCAATCGGCCGATCCTTTCCGGCTTCCTGCAGATGGTAGGGCGGCTTTCGGGGAGCGACCCGCTGCGGGTTGCCAACCAGTTCCCCCGTTTCTTTCGCCACACATTCCGCCACGTCGTCGACGCGCGGGTTGTGCGCGAGCCCGGTAGAACCGTGCTCGAGCTCTTCGACTTCGACGGTGCCGCGTTCAACTTCGAGTGCTTTGTGGAGGGGACCGTCGGCGTTTTGATGGCCAGCGGCGACGTGACGAACTCGAGGCTGCGGGCGGAAGTCACCCATTTCGAAGCCGGCGGGCGCGCGTCCATCGTTGTGCGAGCCATCGGGTAGGGCGCCGTCCCGGTCGGCCCCTCCCTCGGCGGAAAAGCGATC
>JBCCRV010000429.1:0-6682 GCA_039201085.1 Myxococcota bacterium
AGCTACGGCGCGCCGCCCCACGGCGGCATCGCGCTGGGCATGGACCGCATTGCGATGCTCGCCAGTGAGACCGAGTCGATTCGAGACGTGATCGCCTTTCCGAAGACGATTCGCGCCAACGACCTGATGACCGGCGCGCCAGGTCCGGTCGACGAAAAGCAGCTTCAGGAAGTGCACGTCGCGGCGATCGTGCCCGACGACAGCTAATGTTGCCCCCGCGAAAGGAAGTGCAGCTCGAAGGGCTGCGCTTCACGCTTCCGAGCGCATGGGAGCGGCGCCTCGTGGCCACGGCCACGTACCGGGGCGGTGAGGGTCCGCTCACCTTTGGCCTGGAACACGCGCGCTTGATGGCTCGCCCGTGGACCGAGCCGGTTCGCACGGGCGACGAGCAGTGGACGTACGTCGAGTCGGGCGCGGCGACGGAGGAGTTCGGCCGCCGCCTGGCGGAGGCTCTGGGCGAAGTGTTGAAAGCGGTCGACCCGCACGCGGGGACGCTGAAGGGAGAGCCGGTGATCGACACGGATGTGGAACTCTGGCTCGGCACCTGGACCGAAACGCTCGGCGACCTTCAGTGCTTCGCGGCCGCGTTTCGCGATCCCGCGGACTCGACCGGCTGGACCCTCGCCGCGGCCCTGCCCCGGTGGCCCGAATCCGACGCCGAAGCGTGGTTTGACGATCTGATGAACAGCGTGCGCCTCGGCCCTCCCGAACCGAAGCCCTTCTCCTTTTGAGGGCCCGTCGATCTCAATCGACTCGAGGGGCTCGCCCGAGCGCTTCATGGATTTCGTCGGGTCGCCGCGAATCGGAAGGGTGGGCTTCAGGCGCGTCGGGCCGCGGCGTCTCCAGCATATCGCCGGGCTCGGGGACGTGCTGCACGGCCATCGCGCCGCCGATGATATCGGGCGGATCGGGGGCCGGTTCGTAGACCATTTCGCCCGCCGTCATGGTGGCGCAGCCGTCGACGACGCCGAACTTCGCAGAGATGCCGATGAAGGCCAAGAGCGTCGCCGTGGCCGCGGCAAGCCTGGCGGCGCCCCAGAGGGCCGCGCGGCGTGCTTGCCGAGCGACGCGCTCGCGCCACGGACCGCAATCGCCCTCCACAAAGGTGCCGTCGGCGCGCGCGTAGAAGCGTACGCACGCTGCTTCGTCGCCGCGCTCGGCGCGCCAGGCTTCCACCCAGGCGTCCATCTCTTCCGCCGAGAGGTGCGTTAGGTCGTGCACGTCCTTTGCGCAGAGGCCGCAGAACCGGCGGCCGCTACCCACCACGCGCATGCCGTCCCACGACTCTTCACAAGGATTGGGCACCTGATAGATCGGAAGGGCGCGCGGCCGCGGCCTCTCGTCCTCGACTGGGGTGGGAAGGTCGAGCATGGAGCGGTTGGCGTGATCGGACTTCATCGAACGATTCCTCGGCCCTCAGGTCGGCGTTCCTTCGCATCCGGAGCGGGCCTTGTCCCGGTGCACGCTTTCCTGACCGACACGCGCAGCGCGACCTTGGGTCCGCCGCGCTTTTCGGCGTCTGCGCCGCCACGGACTCGCCCGCGCTGTGCCTTGGCGCTCGCGCCCTCGGACCGTTCGGTGAGCCGGGTCGGGCGTCAACGCGACGGGTGTTCGCCGGGATACGGACCGTCGTCAACCATGGGCATGCCCATGGTCAGCTCCCCAAGGTTCTTCGCTGCATGCGCTACCCCTCCAGAAGTAAAAACGTCACGGCAGAAAAGCATGCCACAGCACCGGCCGCGCCCGCAGCAGCGAGCGCTACGGTCCACCGATGGCTGCGGAGCGCGCCCGCATCGGTCGCAACATCGAGCAGCTCGCCGTGCACCGAGCCCCGTCGAAAGGGCGTGTTGTCCGCATCGCTCGCGACCTCACGCAACGAAAACGCGCAGCGATCGCCGATGCGGAGTTCGGGCTCTGGGTCGCGAAAGACGAGGGAGTAGCGACGAAGCTCGCCGATGAACACGGCTTCACCGCCTTGAACGCCGGCAAACTCCCCGCGCTCGACCCGAATCGAAGAAAGCGCATAGCGCGCGCCGCCGACGGCAGCGACCCCGCACCAGAGCAGCGAAAGGCCGAGCGCCCAGAGCGGCCCCTGCACCGAAGCCACGAGCGCAGAGCCAAAGAAGCACATGAGGAGCGCAAGCCCTAGCGCCGCTTCTCGGCGCTGTCCCGAGAGCCGCGCCCAATCGATCCAGAGACCGATCGCCAGCAGCGGAACGAACACCAAAAAGGGCGTGCGAAGGTCCGCGCCAAGGGCCGCCAGCGTTGCTGATCCCAGGATCGCCAGGATCACGCAGACCCGGGTCACGACCGCGCCATTCCAGATCATGCGATGTGCCATGTCCGATAGACGCAAGAGTCGCCGGAGCCTTGGGAGTCGGCGAGCATTTTCTCGCCGAACTCGGTTTGCAGGACGTCTATTCCAGCGGGTTCGGGTTTTCCCCCGTGCTACAAACGCGCCGTGATCGAAGAACGGCGCGGCGAGTTTTACCTGGGCAAACGCTACGAGGGCGACGCCGTCGTGGACGAGCCGATTCGCTACGACGCGAAGGATCTCACCACGCACGGCGTGTGCGTCGGGATGACGGGCAGCGGCAAGACGGGCCTTTGCTTATCGCTGCTGGAGGAAGCGGCCATCGACGGCGTGCCGGCGATCTGCATCGACCCGAAGGGCGATCTTGGCAACCTGCTGCTGACCTTTCCGAGCTTGGAAGCAAACGCCTTTGAACCTTGGATCGATCCGGCCGACGCCGAGCGAAAGGGCCAGACCGTCGAGGAGCGGGCCGAGTCGGTGGCAAACCTGTGGAAGAACGGCCTTCAGAAGTGGGGCCAGGACGGCGCTCGCATCGCGCGCTTTCGCGAAGCCGTCGACCTCAGCATCTACACGCCCGGGTCGAGCGCGGGCCTCCCGCTTTCGGTGCTCAAGGGCCTTACGGCGCCGCAGGGAGAGCTTAGCGACGAGGCCCTTCGGGAGCGCGTGCTCGCGACGGTCAGCGGCATCCTGGCGCTGGTGGGCGTGGACGCGGACCCGGTGCAGAGCCGAGAGCACGTGTTCCTTTCGACGATCGTGTATCGCGCGTGGTCCGCCGGCCAAGATCTGGCCATTGGCGAGCTGATTCGCGCCATTCTCGAGCCGCCCTTTGGGCAGATCGGCGTGCTGGACGTCGAGAGCTTCTACCCCGCCAAGGATCGGCAGGGCCTGGCGATGAAGCTCAACGGCCTTCTCGCCAGTCCAAGTTTCGCCGGCTGGCTCGAAGGCGAGCCCCTCGACATTCAGCGCCTGCTCTACAGGCCGGACGGCAAACCGCGCGTATCGATCTTGAGCATCGCGCACCTTCAGGACGCGGAGCGGATGTTCTTCGTCACCCTGCTCCTTGGTGAGCTCGTCGCGTGGATGCGCACGCAGGCGGGCACCTCGGGCTTGCGGGCGCTGCTGTACATGGACGAAGTGATGGGTTTTTTGCCGCCCGTCGCCGAGCCGCCGTCGAAGAAGCCGCTGCTCACCTTGCTGAAGCAGGCGCGTGCCTTTGGCGTGGGCTGCTTGCTCGCCACGCAGAACCCTGTGGACGTCGACTACAAGGCGCTGAGCAATTGCGGCACTTGGTTTCTCGGCCGGCTGCAAACGGAGCGGGACGTCGATCGCGTCATCGACGGCCTGAAGGGCGCCGCTCAGGTGGCCGGCTCAAACCTCGATCCGAAAGCGACGCGCGCCACCCTCGCAGGCCTGAAGAGCCGCGTCTTCCTGATGAACAACGTGCATGAGGGCGCGCCCAAGCTCTTTCACACCCGTTGGGCGCTCTCCTACCTGCGCGGCCCGCTCACCCGTCAGCAGATCGGCGTGCTGATGGCGGAAAAGCGCGCCGCCTTGGAAGCCGAAGCCGCGAGCGCTTTCAATGCGGCTGCGACGGCGGAGAGTGAGGATGGAAACGCGCGTCTGAACGCCGGAGCGGGCGCGGACGCGGCGGCAGGTTCGCACGCAGCGCCGAGCGACGATACGGCCCAGTCCGCGGCTTCGATGGCGCCGATCGCCCCCGAGCACATCGAGCAGATCTTCGTTCCCACGTCCGCGCCCCTTTCGCCAGCCCTCGTCGCCTGGGTCGACCTCCACTATTCGAAGGCGAATGCGGGACTCGACCACTGGTATCACCCTTGCTTCATCACGCGGTTGACGGACGGCCCACCCCGCGAACTCTGGGCCACGGCAAAAGCTATCGCCGCTGATACGGGCTACGTGGACGAAGCGGCTGAGGGCGCGACCTTTGCCGAGCTACCCCCAGGCGCCCTGGGAAAGGCGCGCCTTCGTTCTGCCCAGTCGGGGCTGAAGGCGAAGTGCTACGCGGACCAGCCCCTCATTCTCGGCCGGTGCAAGGAGCTCAAGCTCTGGTCCCGGGTCGACGAAGATCGGCAGGAGTTCGGTGCGCGCTACCAAGCCGCGCTCGCGGAGCACGTCGAAGCGCGGGTCGCCAAGGTCCACGAGAAGCACCGAAAGATCATCGATCGCATTCAGGCGAAGGTCGACAAGGCCGAGGAGAAGGTGCGGCGCGAGCAAGCCCAGCTCGACCGCCACAAGCTCGACACGAACCTCAGCGTGGGCACCGCCGTCGCGTCCGCGATCTTCGGGCGCGGCAGCATGGCAGGCCACGCCCGCCGGGCCGCGTCGTCGGCGAAGCGGGCGCAGAAGACCGCGAAGGAGCGCGAGGACGTTGCCAAAGCGCAGGAAGCGCTTGTCGAGCGCACCGCCGAACTTCGCGCCGCCGAAGCCGAAGGCAACGCGGCGCTGGCAGAAGCGCGTGCCGAAGCGCCGCCGCCTGTCGAAGAAGTGCGCGTCGCGCCGAAGAAGAGCGACATTCAGGTCACACGCCTTGCCTTGGCATGGGTGCCCGAAGACTGGCTCGCCTGACCCAATGCCTTTCGGATAAGGAGCGGGAAGTGGCTCGTTGAGCCGCGCCTTGCCCTTCCAGGCACCGCCTCACGCGAAGCGATGCATGATCGCCTGAGCTCGGCTGGTATACGAGCCGCCAAACATCACCGCGTGCACGAGCAGCGGCGGAAGCTGGAAGAGCGCGCGCCGCTCTTCCCAGCCCGGTTGCAGCGGCCAGGCTTCTTCATAGCTTCGCCAAAGGCGGGCGGGAAAGCCGCCAAAGAGCTCCATCATCGCCAGGTCGATTTCGCGGTCGCCGTGGTAGACGGCGGGATCGATCAACGCGGGGCCGCCTTCGCCGAAGTGCGCGTTGCCGCTCCAGAGGTCGCCGTGCAAAAGCGACGCCGCTGGATCGCCAAGCAGCGCTCCAAGACGTGGGCGCAGCGCATCGGCTTCCTTAATCAAACCGGCAGCCCGGGCGAAGGGCGCGATGCGGCGCAAAAAGAAGAACTCGGACCAGCGGTCCGCCGCCGCGTTCGATTGACGCAGCGAGCCGATATAGCCGTCGCGCGCGAGTCCAGGCCCGTCGCCGACGCAGCGATGAAGCGACGCGAGACCCCGACCAAACGCTTCGGCGGACGCGTCGCTGCAGCCCGTCGCCGGACCCAGATCTTCCAGAACGAGCGCGTCGGCAAACACCCGATGCACCTCCGGTACCCGCAGGGCGCCGGCATCCCGCAGCGCCCTGAGGCCATAGGTTTCGGCCTCGAAGAAGTCCGGCGGCGCGCCAGGGCGGTGCTTCACGATTCGCGTGCCGCCGCCGGGAAGAAACACGCGGAACACCTCATTGATGTCGCCGCCGATCACACGCTCGCCATGCGACACGTCTTCGCCCACCCATCGAATCAGCGCCTCGCGCATGGCGCAAGCCTAGCGCAGCCGACCACCGCAGTCCTGGGGCTCGCTGTCGTCATCGTTGTCAACGACGGGGTTTTCGCCGTCGTTGCGGTCGTTGGCATCGTCGACGTCGTCGGCGTCGTCGCGTTCCACGCCGTCGGCAGAAATCCGGTACACACCCGGGCCGCTCAAGGCAAATTCGATCGATCCACAGTCGCTTCCGCTGCAGACATACGTGGAACCCGTTGTCGCGTCCGATCGAGGCGCTACGGGAATCAGCAAGTCGGCGGCCTCCGCACGGACTTCGTCCAAGTCGACACGGACTTGGGCCTCCGACGCCTCCCATGGCAACAGAGGAATGGCCGAACGGGTGGTGAATGCGAACACCTCCGTGTCGTCGGCCGCGAAGACGCGAACGCACGGACGCACGCCACCTCGGGGCGGCCATCGCGCGCCCGAAGGAGAGAAGGACGAAGGCCGGCTGGTCACCGAATTGTGGCCAGCCGGCGCTTCGGAGGAGGATACGTGTTGTCTTACGGAGGAGCGCCCCTCGGGGATCGAAAGAATTTTCTCGATCCCGCACAAAGGCATGCATGTGGGGTGAGCGGCGCCAAAGCCGCCCGACTCAGCGGGCCTGCCAGCGGGCTTCGAAGAGCACGCGCGGGGCATCGCGCCGCCACTGGACGCGCACGCCGTGCCGACCGGAAAGCTCGAGCACGTGTTCCATGCCCGTTGCAAGGCCCTCGCAGTTGTACTCGGGCATGTTGGGCCAGCCCTCAAGGACGAAGAGCGCGTACCCCGGTTCATGCGTTTCGGCCCGCATCTCGCCGCGGTCGAAGGCGCGGGAGTAAAGCATCGGCGCGCGCTTGATGATCGCGCGATCCCAAAGGGACTTCAGGACCACGCGCCAAACCTTGTTCACCG
>JBCCRV010000430.1:0-6654 GCA_039201085.1 Myxococcota bacterium
ACAGAGACTTTCTGCGCGAGAACCGGGAGGTCCCGTTCTCCCTTCGATCGGATGGTGGTCGGGGGCGGCTTGTGAAGGGAAACCGCAAGACAAGCATGCACGAGAGCGGGAAGTCGGACGGGCCCGTAGTACCTACGAAGCGCACGCGGGTCCGCTTCGCTTCAAGGACACCCACTTCAGGGGACCGCTTCCAAGGTCTACTTAAAGCGGAAAAGCCCCACTTCAGCGGACCCCTTCCAGGGCAGGGTGGGCTTTGCCGCTTCAAGGACACCGTTCAGCGGACGGCTTCCAGGGTTTTTGTGAGACGCATGGGTCTGTGCCTCGATAGAGTGGGTGTCCCTTCGCTGCTTGAAGCGGAAAAGCTCCACTTCAGCGTGGGCTTTGCCGCTTCAAGGATCAGCGGACGGCTTCCACGATTTTTCTGGTGGGACGCATGGGTCTGTGCCTCGATAGAACAGGTGTCCCTGAAGTGCTTCGCTAAACTAACGCGGTCGCCTGGCCTCCTTTCGCTGAAGTGGGTGTCCCTGAAGCGGTCCCCTGCGCTGACGTGGGTGTCCCTGAAGCGGTCCCTACTCCTGAAGTGGGTGTCCCTAAAGCGGTCGCCTCGCCCTCCTGAAGTGGATGTCCCTAAAGCGGTCGCCTCGCCTCAAGCGGTCCCGCGCTGCTGCACCGCGGGTACCGCCGAAGTGGGTGTCCCTAAAACGGTCGCCTCGCCTCCCGCCGAAGTGGGTGTCCCTAAAACGGTCGCCTCGCCTCAAGCGGTCCCGCGCTGTTGCGCCGCGGGTACCGCCGAAGTGGGCGTCCCAGAGCGGTCCGCGCCGAAGCGGGTATCCGTAGAGCGAACCGACGCGCGAGCTCCGCTAAAGAGGGTGTCCTTGGGCGCTCTCTCGTTGGGCTCTCTCGTTGGGCGCTCTCCCTGGGCGCTCCCTGGGCGCTCGCCCCCTGAACTTCGCAGACACGACGCGCGAGCTCCGCCGAAGTGGGCGTCCCAGAGCGGTCCGCGTCGAAGCGGGTGTCCCAGAGCGGTCCGCGCCGAAGCGGGAGCGATGCGACGCGCGCTCCACTAAAGAGGGTGTCCCTGGGCGCTCTCCCGCCCTTGGGCGGTCCACGCCGAAGCGGGTGTCCCTGGAGCGATGCAACGCGCGAGCTCCGTTAAAGAGGGTGTCCCTGGGCGCTCGCCCTATCCCTGGGCGCTCGCCCTATCCCTGGGCGCTCACCCACGGACGCTCGCCACCGAACCGCGGCGGTGTCGCGGCAAAGAGCGATGACGCCGAGCGATCGGGGCCGCTCCCGTCTGAACAACGTCCACTCCAATGGATGGGCGTTTCACGTGAAACGCCCGATCTGCCTAGGCGTCCTCCTTTGCGAGCTCACCGAGGGAGGGCATGGCTTCGCGAATGTCCGAATCAAAGGCTTCCTCGAGCGTGCGAAGGGCGTTCGCAACGGCTTCGCTTCGGGCCTTGGGGAGGCGGACTTCGAGGTGCACGATGATGTCGCTCCGGGCGCCGCCCATCGACGGCCCCTTCCCGCGGAGTCGAAGCTTGGCGCCGGATTGCGCGCCCTCGGGAACCTTGAGCTGAACGGACCCGAGCGCCGTCTCCACGCCCACCTTGGCCCCTTCGTAGGCTTCGAGCGGCGAGATCGGGAGGCGGAGGTGAAGCGAATCGCCCTCCCACCACACCTTCGAATGCTTTCCAACCCGGACCGTGAGAATCAAGTCCCCCGGTCCCGCCGGTCCCTCGTTGCCCTGGCCGCGCAGCCGCATCTTCTTCCCATCCCGCGTTCCAGCCGGAATCTTGACGGTTAGGCGCTTTGGCTCGCCCTGACCGCGCTGGTAGGAAATCGTGGTCTCATGGCCTCGGAGCGATTCGAGGAAGCCAACGCGCACCTCCGCCGACAGGTCGCTGCCCTTTCGCGGTGGGCGAGCGCGTGCACCGAAGAGGTCCGAAACGTTGAAGCCTCCACCACCGCGGGCGCCGAAGCCCCCGCCGAAGAGGTCGGAAAAGTCGAAGCCCGCGGCGGCACCGTGCATCGATGGGTCGAAGCCGTCACGAAGCCCCGCCTCCCCATACTGATCGTAGAGGCTGCGCTTGGTCGCGTCCGAGAGCACGTCGTACGCGGCGGACATTTCCTTGAACCGGGTTTCCGCAACTTTGTCGCCCGGGTTGCGATCGGGGTGAAGCTCCTTCGCCAAACGGCGGTAGGCCTTCTTGATCTCCGCATCGCTCGCACTTCGCGAGACCCCCAAAGCTGCGTAGTAGTCCTTCTGCGCCATCGACACGGCATCATAAGTCGCAAGTTCGCCGCATCAACGGCGCGAATCTTTCTCTTCGACCCTGCAACCGTATTGATGTGCCAAATACGGCATATATATAACCAATAAGGCAACCATCGAGTCATTCATTGTCGTCGTGACGCGACGCAGGCGTTTGCTGCGCCTTCTCCCCCATGGTACCGCCCGTTCGTGGCTCTCGTCGACATGCAGCGCCTACCGAAGCACGTCGCCATCATCATGGATGGCAACGGACGCTGGGCTCGCGCGCAGGGCACGGCGCGGACCGTGGGCCATCGCGCGGGGAGCGAGGCCGTGCGTCGCATTGTGCGCTCCGCCCGGCGTCTCGGTATCGATGCTCTCACCCTCTACGCGTTCAGCGAACAGAACTGGCAACGCCCGGCGGCGGAAGTGGCGGCACTCATGGAGCTCCTTCGCGACTTTCTCATCAGCGAACGTGACGAGCTGCTCGAAAACAACATTCGTCTTCGCGCCGTTGGCCGAATCGACAAGCTTCCGCCGCGCGTACGTGAGGTGCTCGACCCGCTCGCTGCGGAAACGGCCAACCTCACCGGCATGACGCTGACGCTCGCTCTTTCGTATGGCGGGCGCGAAGAGATCGTCGACGCCATGCAGCGGATCGCGACGCGCGTTCGTGATGAAGGCCTCGATGTTTCCACGATCGATGAGGCTGCCTTCGAAGCGGAGATCCCTTCGGCGGACGTCGGCCGCGTCGATCTGCTCATTCGCACCGGAGGCGAACAGCGCATCAGCAACTTCCTGCTGTGGGGTTCGGCCTACGCCGAGTTCTATTTTACGGAGCGGCTGTGGCCCGACTTCGACGAGGAAGCGCTCTACGCGGCCGTCGCATCGTTCCAGCGTCGTGAGCGTCGGTTCGGCCGAGTCCCCGTTCAACCGGTTCAGGAACGCGCCGGCGAATGAGCGAGTCCGCATCGAACGCCGAGCCCAAGAAAGGGCTCGGTAGTACGGCGCTGCGTTTCGCGACGGCGCTGCCGCTCATTCCGCTGGTGCTTTGGCTGCTCTTTTGGGCGCCGCCCGTTGCGTTTCAGATCTTTGGTCTGCTGTGGATCGCCGTCGTTGCGCAGGAGCTCATGGCGATGGCGATTCCGGAGTCGCGGGCGTGCCAGGTACTTGGCATTGCCAACACGGTCGGACTTACGGCGCTCTTCTTCTACGGCGCGGGGAACGCCCGCAACTTTATCGCGGCGTTCTTCGCGATCGTCGTCGGTGCGCTCTTTGTCTCCCTTTCGACGCCCCAGCCCGTGGCGCGCGCGGCCCCGCGCATCGGCTGGCTTCTCGGCGGTCCGATCTACGTGGCGGGAACGCTGGGCACGGTCGCGCTCCTGCACGCGCACGATCACGGCGGCGCGTGGGTGCTGCTCGCCATGTTTGCTGCATTCTTCAGCGACACGGGCGCGTACTTCGCGGGTCGTGCTTTTGGAAAGCACAAGCTCTACCCGCTGGTGTCGCCGAAGAAGACCGTCGAGGGTTCGATCGGCGGTCTCTTCGCGGCGGCTTTTGGTGCCGGTCTCGTTCAGTACTTCTTGCTTCCGCACGTTCCGCTTTGGCACGCCGCCCTGCTGGGCGTCGTGGCCGCGGCCCTGGGTCAGGGGGGTGACCTGCTCGAGTCGCTCATCAAGCGCAGCTGCGGCGTGAAGGACAGCGGGAAGATCATGCCCGGTCACGGTGGCCTGCTCGATCGGAGCGACGCGCTGATGTTCACGTCCGCGACGGTGTGGATGTACGTCGAGTTTCTGGCGGGTTGACGGTTTCCGACGCGCCTGAACAGGGCGTTCAAGGACCGTCCATCGCGGCCTCTTCGTTAGGGCGCTCGGTGAGCACGGTTTGCGAAGCCGTGCCGGCTGACCGTGGCGAACGGACGGCCACCGCGCGAGGTGAAGTGCATTCGGCGTGGACAGGGCCGCGCCTTCTCCCCAGAGTGAGGTCCGATGAAGTTTCGCGGCCTTCGGCGTGAGCGTGTGCTCGCGAGTCCCCAGCACAACGGTCGGCGCTTCGCGAATCCGACCGGCAAGTCGGCCGGCTTGAAGGGCAATCCGCTGCCCGTGATGGGTGAGTACTTTTTCGGCGGCGGTCGTCGCGAGCCGACGTCGCCCCTGCCCGTCTGCGCGCCGCATGAGGCATGGCGACGTCCGTCGGAGGCGCTGCGCGTCACGTGGCTTGGCCACTCGACGGTGCTCCTTGAGATGGACGGCTTTCGCGTGCTGACCGACCCGGTGTTCGGTCCACGGGCGTCGCCCGTGGGCTTTGCGGGGCCGCGCCGCTTTCATCCCATGCCCGCGCCGCTGGGTGAGCTGCCGCCCCTCGACGTGGTGCTGCTTTCCCACGACCACTACGACCACCTCTGCAGCCCCACGATGAAGCAGCTCGCGTCTGCCCGTGTGCCCATCGTGACCTGCCTTGGGGTCGGCGCGCGTTTGGAGGCGATGGGCATTGGGGCGGAGCGCATTGTCGAGCTGGACTGGCACGAGCACGCGGACGTGGCGGGGATTCGTCTTCACGCGACGCCGAGTCAGCATTTCTCCGGACGCACCGCCACCGATCGAAACATGACGCTTTGGGCCGCGTGGGTCGTTGAGACGGAGAACACGCGGGTCTTCTTATCTGGCGACACCGGTTTAACGGACGCCTTCAAAGCGACGGCGGCGAAGCATGGTCCCTTTGACCTCACGATGCTGGAGGTGGGCGCCTTCCACGAAAGCTGGGGCGACATTCACCTCGGTCCTGAGAACGCCCTACGCGCCTTCGACATGCTAGGCGGCGGCACCCTTCTGCCGGTCCATTGGGGGACCTTCAACCTGGCCCTTCACGATTGGGACGAGCCCGCGGAAACGCTGATCACCCTGGCCGGCGGACGGCGGATCGTCACGCCGCGCATCGGTGAGGTTTTTGAACTCGACTCGTACGAATCCACGGCCTGGTGGCGAGGTATTGAGTAGCCCGGTTCTACTCGGTCCGGTCCGGGCCCTCGACCTTTGGTGGGCCGCTGGCGTCTGCAACCACGTGGGCGACGAAGACCGCCAAAAAAGCTTGGCCGAAGAGGGCTTCGAGGGACGCGAGGGAGCGGGCGAGGGACGTCACCGGTGCGACGTCGCCGTAGCCGAGGGACGTGAGCGTTATCAGACTGAAGTAGACGTACTGACCGAAGGCGGCCTCGTCCGGGGCGATCGCCGTGAAGCTTCCTGGGAACGCCAGGTCCGTGAGCGCGTAGGCGAAGGCCCAGTCAAGGCCGGCGAGCACGTACACGCAGCAGACGGCGAAGAGGTCGTCGGCGCTGACCGTGCTCGTCGAAAAGACGTGGCGAAGCACGTTGGAAAAGACCAGGCCGAAGAACACGATGTACGCCGCAAAGACCGTCATGGCGACGGTGCGCTCGTGCAACACAAGCCCTACGAGTCCGCTGACGAGCGCAAAGCCGCCCACCGCGTACACGGCGAGGCGGTTGGGTGCGCTTCGGGAAATCGAAGTCGTCACCAGCACGAGCGACGATACGAAGACGAGCTGAATGAAGGCGTTGGCCAGCACGCCTTCGTCCGTGACCAGCGTGCCGGCCACGATGACGAAGATCAGCGTGCCCAGAAGACGGCGAAAGTTCGGTCCGCTGTTCTTGCGTGGGTCCACGGATCGCGGCTACGCGTCGTTCGGAATGCGAAAGAGGATCGCGTAGCTCAGGGGCACGACGAGTAGCGTGAGAATGGTGGAGAAGACCAGGCCGAACATGATCGCCACGGCCATGGGGCGCCACATTGCACCACCCGTCAGGTAGAGCGGAATGAGCGACGCCACGGTTGTGGCGGTGGTGAGCAAGATCGGGCGAACGCGCTGTTCCGCCGCAGACACGACCGCTTCGAAGGGGGGTAGCCCGTCGTCGAGCTGCAGCTGAACCCGGTCGAGCAGCACGATCGCGTTGTTGATGACGATGCCCGCCAGCGACACGATGCCGAGCAAGGTCATGAAGCCAAAGGTGCTCTTCATGACGACAAGGCCGATGACGACGCCGATGAGGGCCAGCACGATGGTCGAGAGCACGACAATGGGCTTTCGCAGCGAGTTGAACTGCCCAACGAGCAAAAGCACGATGATCAGGCCCGCGATGGGGAGCTTGTCTCCGATGCTCTGGTTCGCCTCGACGCTCGACTCGATCTCGCCGCCAAACTCGTAACGGTAGCCAAGGGGCCATGCCTCTTGCTGCTCGGTTATCCAGGGTTCGATTTCGCCGATCACGCCGATGGCCGTGGCGTCGCCGCTGACGTCGGCGCGTACGGTGACGGTGCGGTAGCGGTCACGACGTTTCACGGCGGCGGGTTCAAACTGAAGGTCGAATGGTAGCACCCAGGCCTTTC
>JBCCRV010000431.1:0-6613 GCA_039201085.1 Myxococcota bacterium
GGTTGAAGCAGACCGTCTTGTTAGAACATGATATAACAATTCATTCAAGAATTTTGCAACGAATCTAAGATTGGCAAGTTTGCAAAACCTTGCCATGTTGGATTTCTCTTCTCATAATTTTCTGAGATACCCAAAACATTCGACGAAATCCAAATATTCAATTGAATGTTTTTCTTCGGAAAAAAATACAATTTTGCCAACAACAGAATCTGAAAATCCCATCTGAATACGCTCTAATTCATGTAGAGTGAGTGTCTGATCTCGCGAAGAAAAAACTCTGAACGAACTCTTCCTTTTTTGAACTGAATTATGAGTTTTCTTTTTGTACTGTCTTATCAGAGTTCTAGACTTGTGCAGCAAGATTAGTTACCAACGACTGGTCTTGAAAAACTACTGACAAAAATATCATGGTCCAAGATTTTTGAAAATGCAGAAAGGTTTTTCGAAGAAGCTCATTATAAGCCTCTGAAAAGATTTGTATATGATCCTACGATTGTGAAAATATGATGGAAGCAAAACGAAAACAAAGCCTATAACAGAAAACAGTGAGAATAAAAAGCGCATTTTATTTTCAATCTAAGCAAAATAATAACAAGGAAACCGTCGGATTCTTGCAATGCTTAAGGATTGAACAAAACTGTTCCCTCGGCGCGCTCGTTGGCGTCCAGCCAGCGATGCTTCATCTCCTCGAGCTCCTCCCGTGCGTACGCCTTTCCGGGGAAGGGCGACACGTTGGAAAAGGCGTCCGGTCGGCCCTTGCCGGGGGCGCTGTCGATGGTGGCGGTGGTCATGGCGAGGCCTTAGCAGAGGGGCCGGCGATCGGCACCCCGCTGCCTTTTTCTCCTATTGCCGGAGTGAAATGGCCGAGTTGGGGCAGTGGCGCTCGGCCTGCTCGAGGGCCGCGTAAAGCGCTATTCTGTCCTCGGCGGCGAGGTTCTCGCCGGCGAGGGAGCCGGCGGCTTCGGTCAACTCGGCTTCGCCTTCCTCGCCGACATAGAAGACGTCCGGCGCCTCGCTCACGCAGACCGAGTGGCCTTGGCAGAGCTGGCGGTCGACGAGGACGGAGACGGGGCGCAGGACGTCGAGCGCGCCGGTCTGTGGCTGCGCCGCGACGTCGATGCTCGGCGCCTCGGCGACGGGATCGCGGCGGCGGTAGCGCACGCGGCAGGGGAGGGCAGGCATCACCGTCGCGCCCGTGTAGTCGTCACGATACGTCGGATCGGGCTGCGCCGTCTCGAAGTCGAAGTGACGGAGCAGCGTCGCTGCGACCGCCTTGAGCTGCAGCAGACCGAAGGCGTTACCAGTGCACTTGTGCTTGCCGCCGCCAAAGGCGATCCACGCGAAGGGGTTGGCGTCTTCGCCGCGTGCGTAGCGGTCTGGATCGAAGTGCTCGGCGTTCGGAAAGACGTCTTCGATGCGGTGGCTGACGGCGGGCGAAGCGCAGAGGAACGCGCCGGCGGGCACTTCATAGTTTCCGTAGCGAAACGGCCTGAGCACTTTGCGAAAGAGAAAGATAAGCGGTGGGTGCAGGCGAAGCACCTCTTTGATCACATCATGAAGGAAAGTCATCTTTCGCAGCGCGCCGTACGTTAGCTCGCCCTCGGTCGTGTAGACCGCGTCCACCTCGGCTCGCACGCGCTTCAGCAGGTCCGGCCGGCGAATCAGCTCGAGGACCGTCCACGCGGCCGTGCCGGCGCTCGTATGATGGCCGGCCATCATGATGGCGACGAGAATGCCGGTTATCTCGTGCGCGCTCAGCGACGCGCCATCCTTGTAGGTCGCCTCAAGGAGGGCGTTGAGGCCGTCGTCGGGCCGGTCGCCGGAACGCGCGCGTCGATCGATGATCGCGGCAACGCGTTTCACGAGTCGCTCGCGCGCGTGGTCCCTCCGCTTGAAGGATGGGAGCGGCGCGTGCGGGTAGATGTATGCGATCGGGTTGATGCCCTTTTCGAGGTGACCGTAGAGCGCGTGAAACTCGTCCGTCATGCCGGCGCGAAACTCGTCCCCGATCAGGCAGCGGCTCGACGCATAGATCGTCACTTCCTTCATCAGCTCGAGCAGGTCGATTTCGCCTTCGTCTGCCCAGTTCTCTGTCAAGTGCTGCGTTTCTTCACAGATGATCGGTGGGTAGCCGCGCATGCGCTTGTCGCGGAGCATGCGCATCACCATGCGGATCTGCTCTTCGAGCCGCTTAGGCGAGGCGTCGAAAACGACGCCTTCGCCGAAGATCGGCGTCATGAGCTTGTACGCTTCACGGCGGCAGAGTTGGTCGTCGGGTGCGCGAAAGAACGCTTCGTTCGCCTTCGGGCCGGTGACGAGTACGATGTCTTGGTGGAGAAGGCGAAGCGCCACGAGCTCGCCGCCTTCACCCTCGGCGCGCCGGAGGAGCTCAAAGGGGTTTCGAACAAACTCAGCCATGTGGCCCAGCACGGGAAGCTCGCCGCTGAGGCGCGGCGGCGCCATTTCCTTTGGCGTTGGCCGCCACCAGGACGATTGCAGGACGTGGCCGGCGGTCTCCGCGAAGCGCTTCGTACGGCTGAGTTGCATCGCCAGTCGTGATGGCACGCGGGCGGCAAGCGCGCGAGCCGACCGGCGCTAGCCGTTCGAAGCCCCTTCAACGCGGCGGCCGGACCCCTCGAAGTGACCATCGGATCCTTCGAAGCAACATCCAGTCCTCGAAGCGGCTAGCGCTCGATCCGAGCTCGGAGCGACGCGATCGAGTTGGCGGGGTCCAGGTAGTCGTCGACTTTTCGCGAAACGTACGCGCGGCCTCCAAGCTTCTCGGCGAGGAAGCCGGCGTTCATCCGAGCGTGCACGCGCCCCCGGCCGATCTCGACCGTACCGCGAAAGCGAACGCCAACTACCCGTCCGTCAAAGCGCGCCGTTCCACCGTCCCAGGTCGGCGCAAAACCCCACTTGGCCGACCAATAGTCCGCCAGCAGCTTGAGCCGCTCGAGCGCTTCTTCGTCGGTCTGGTCGTAGCTTCGCTCGTATTCAATCATGGAGCGGCCGGTGTTGCAGCTGCATCGCGAGCTGTCGAGTCCACGCTCTCATCGACGCACCGTGCCTTCCGTTCGACGACGGCTCGCGGCGCGTTTGAGTTTGCGGCCTTCAGATGCGAGTTCGCATTTTGCCCAGCGCGGCTCCTTCTCCCCGACAGCGTGTGCCCTCGATACGCAGGGACAGGTTTGGTGTTGGGGTGGGCCATTTGGCGACCTGGCCCGCTACGTGGCTTTCCACAGATTATCGGTGACAGTTTCCCCTTCGACTTTTGCTCGCTGACGGCGGAACGCCAGGTGATGTGTTGGGGTCACGACTATACCGCTGAGCACCTTTCTGCGCGCGTCGCGCGAATGGGCTCTTGTTCTGTTGGGGGCGGGACGCGGGACGACCCTTCGCAGAGTCGAGCGATCCGAGTGTGCCGCTCTTGACGAACGCCGTTCGCGTAGCGGTTGGAAGCGACCATTCGTGCGCGGCTACGGACGACGGCGGAGTACTCTGCTGGGGGCTACACGAGGATGGCGAAGTCGACGGCCGCGTCGGATCGGCCCCTGAGTTCGTCACTCCCCAGCGCGTCGCCGGCGTCGCGGGTGCCACGCACGTTGGCGTCGGCCCTGGCTTCTCGTGCGCGCGCACCCGGGATGGGTCCGTGTGGTGCTGGGGCCGCAACGATCGCTACCAACACGGGCGCGGCATTGCGGACGACGACGCGGCGCCCCATCGCACATCGCTGGAGGGCGCCGTTTCGCTGGTTGTGCGTTCGCGAACGGACGCGATGAGTGCACTCGTCGAGGGAGGTGAGGTGAGATGCTGGGGACGTACACAAGAAGGGCTGGGCGTCGAGACCAATGTGTTTCGCACGCCCGAGCGAGTTTTGCTCGAATAGCGTGACGGTGCTCGTTTACAGCGTTGACGTCGGGCGGCGGAGTCTGAAACGGTTCCGTGGCAAGCGATGGCGCGGAGGGCGCCCGCCCTCGGCGATGCGATCGGAGGAGATCGATGGGACTGTTCAGCAAAATGAAGAACTTCGCGGGCGGACACGGCGTGACCGTGGCGATTGCGGAGCTGGATGGCGGAACGCCGGACGCACATGAGATGAAGGTCGACGCGACTGTGCTTCGGGGCGTCTTTCGGGTCGTGGCGGAAAAGGATGCGGCCGGCGTGCTCCAGCACGACGTCGTCCTGACGGCGCGCTTCGGCGGTGCGGGCGGCAAACGGGCCAAGGAGCTCGGCCGCATCACCCATGGCAACGAGTACACGGTCTCACCCGGTGAGCCGAAGGAAGTGGCCTTCGAGTTTGGCGCTCTAGACCTCGAACAGGCGATGCGATCGATCAACAGCACGACCCATGCGCTGATCGTCGATCATCGGGTCAAGCTTGAGCTGAGCGTACTCGTTGACGTGAAAGGCTCGCCCGTCGACCCGAGCGTGACGCACGACGTTCAGGTCGTCGACGCGGCAGCGGAGCAAGCGCCCGCCGTGAACGCGGCGCCGGGCGCTTCCGCGGCAGGCGCGGGCGCCGCGTCCTTTGCGGGTCGGATCAACGCGCTCGCGGAGCAACTTCGCGCCATTCCGGGCCTTCAGGTACACGAAGCGGTGGTCAACGCGCCAGCGACGGAAGCGCAGGTTGCGAGCTTTCGGGCGAGCGCTCCTTTCCCTGTGTCCGAGGCGTTCCTCGACTACTACCGTTCGGCGAACGGCGCCACGCTATCCTGGACCGTCGTCAACCAGCGGGGCGGCTTCACACTTCTCCCGTTGGAGCGCATCGCCACGAACGGCAACGCCTTTGGCGCCGACTTTGCCGACCCCGGCGCGTACCAGCTTCCGTTCTTTGGCGGCATCGATGAGTTCGCCGTGCGCGCCAACCTTATGCAACTCGAAACGGCGCACCTGAGCAACAGCGGACCCGCGGCCGGGCTCTTCGGCCATTCCTCCCTCGCCCCCGACCCGGTCGTGGTGTTTCCGACGGATGCGGCGGCGAGCGTGACGGATTGCTTTCCAATGCGGGCCACGTCCTATTTCGAGATGCTGCTTGCCACGGCGGGACACCAGGGTGCAGACACGCCGAACGGTATCTACGGCGGTATGGCCAACGACTTTCCCGGTGCCTACGGCGAGAAGTCGTGGATTATCGAGTGGTCGCCGGAGCAGTGGGCCGAGCTAGGTGGCGGAGCGACGTACGTTCAGTGGCTTCTGAGCCGGGGTGACGTGTACGCAAACTACGCGCCCGCGATGTCAAAGCTCCAGGATGCGATCCGCGTCGGTCAGACGTCGGCGAATATTTCGCCGAAGCAGTGGATCGAGATGCGTTTCGGCGTGCCTTATTCGCCCGCTTGAGTGCGCCCATCCGGCCCGATGGCGCAGCCCACGCCGTCGGCCGAGGCCGCCGCTTGCCTCGGCGCGAACGTGCCCTTCATCGGCTCGCGGACCCGTGTTTCCACTGGCGCGATCGGCGAGGATTGCTCGCTCGTAGCGCCGAAGCGGTCCAAGCGGCGGCGGTGGTCGCGACGAAGGCGTACGAGGCCCGGTAGTGCGGGGGTTTCCGCTACGCTTGCGCCATGGAAAAGGTGGTCCGACGATACGGGTTTGAGAACGACGAGCACGCAGCCATTCGAACAGCGATGGGAGCGTTCGCGCGACAGCACATCGCTCCGCACGCGCTCGACTGGGAAGAAGCAGGGGAGTTTCCGCGCGCGCTCTACGGCGCCGCGGCGGAAGCCGGTCTGCTTGGCGCCTACTACCCCACCGAACTCGGGGGCGCCGGCGGGTCCCTCTCGCACCTGCTGGTCGGAGCCGAAGCGGTCATCCTGGAGGGCAAAAGCGTCGGTACGTGCGTCGGCCTTGGCAGCCACACGATCGCGCTTCCGCCGATCGTACACTTTGGCACCGACGAGCAGCGAGCGCGCTACGTCACGCCTACGATCGCGGGTGCAAAAGTGGCGGCCCTCGCCATCACCGAACCGGGCGGCGGGTCCGACGTCGCCGGCCTCAAGACGCGGGCGCTCGATGACGGCGACGCCTTCGTTGTGAGCGGCCAGAAGACCTTCATCACCTCCGGTTGCCGGGCCGATTTCGTGGTCGCCGCGGTTCGAACCGGAGGCGAGGGTGCGGGCGGTATCTCGCTGCTCATCATCGACGCCGATACGCCCGGGTACCGGGTCGGTCGTTCGCTCAAGAAGATGGGCTGGTGGGCGAGCGATACGGCCGAACTCTTCTTTGAGGATGTACGGGTGCCGAAAGCCAATCTCCTCGGCACACTGAACTGCGGCTTCGTGCCCATCATGACGAACTTTGCCGCTGAGCGACTTATGCTCGGAGGTCAGTGCGTGGCGATTGCAACGCTCGCCTACGAGGAGACGCGACGCTACGCGAGCGAACGTCACGCCTTTGGGCGCGTGCTCAACGGCTTTCAAGTCACCCGCCATCGTCTCGCCGAGATGGCGACGCGGATCGCGGCGGTACGCGCCTTTGTTAGCGAGGCGGTTCGGGCGCACGAAGGCGGCACGCTCGGCGGCGCCGGCGCGGCGATGGTGAAGAACAGCGCCACGGACATGTGCGTCGCCGTCTGCGATGCCGCCGTTCAGCTCCATGGCGGATACGGCTACATGCGCGA
>JBCCRV010000432.1:0-6550 GCA_039201085.1 Myxococcota bacterium
AAGAACGCGACGATCCAGGCTGCGACGATCGCGAGCACGGGCCATGTGAACATGAGCGCCGGCACAATCCGCAGGTGCCTGCTGAAGCTCATGCCGCCGGAGCTTTGGCGGGCGCCGATCGTATGAAAGAGCTCCTCGAGTCCGCCCGAGTAGAGGTGTACCAAGAGGAAGTGGCCGCCAAAAACGGCGAGCACGACGATGCAGTAGCCAAAGAGCTCGAGCCAGCCACGGAGCTTGGACGATTTCGCACGCAGGTTGCGCACGAACCAGTGGAGGGCGATTCCCACGGCGGCGTAGTTGGCGGGCCAATCCCACACGCCGGCGATGGCGAAGAAGAGCAAGAGCGCGAGAAACCAGCGCAGACGGCCTGGCCGCTCGCCGCCCTCGCCGTCTGCTTCGGTGGCGGCGTCCACGTAGCGGAAGTACGCGTGAAAGCTCAGCAGTATGTAGAGCAAGTAGCCCGACACGTGGTTCGCCATGTTTCCGTAGATGACGACGATGGGCAGCCATGAATAGGCGGCTCCGGCCAGGAGTGCGCGCCGGGGTCCCCACCATCGGCCGATGAAGAACATCAGGGCGATCAGTGCAAGCACGCCGTGAAAGGCCGCCACGCCGCGAATCGTGGCTTCGTCGTCGCCGAGGAGCCACATGGCCGCCGTGTTGTGCACGTGCATGGCCACCGGGTGGTGCGTGTACACGCCGCCATTGCCGGGGTTTGCGATGCCTGTGTAGTACTGGAGCGGAAAGAGCAGCTCGAAGCGCAGGCTGTTGCGCGCCGAAAGCTGGTAGGCCGCGCTGTTCCACCCGTTGTGGCCCCGCGTCATCAGGTCGCCCGACTGGTGGAAAAGCACGAGGGCGTGGAGCACAACGATGGCCAAGCCGGCCAGCTTCTGCCTTCGCGTCCACCGTCCTTCGGACTTGCTCTCGTGCCCCGTCGGCATGGGGCCGGAGGCTAGAGCACATCTCGTTACGATGCACGGCGGCTTTGCGGCGGGAAACGGCCTGCGCCGGTGAAGTCCCCCCGCGTAGTCCTGAGTGAGGGTGAGGGGGAAGAGTGAGAGCGTGAGACGGAGGAGTGGAGCGTGGAAAGTGAGGGGTGATGTGTTCGATAGCGGTCGCCCGTGTTCACACACTCTTCACCCCTCATCCCTCACGCCCACGCTTCGCGCGTTGACTCCAACCGCATGGATTGTCTGTCCTCCGCGGTTGGTCGTTTAGCCGCCAAAACAAGGAGCCTTGGTTGCGGCGATTCAGGGGCTGGGTTAGGACGGGCGCTGCATGGAGGCAGGCGGGCCGAGAGAGTGCTTGGTGGTGGTCGCCCCCTGCTTCAACGAGGAGGAAGGGCTTACCCACTTCGTCGAAGCCGTGTCGAAGGCGCTGGATGAAACCGGCATCGACTACCGCATCGTGCTCGTCGACGACGGCAGCGCCGACGGTACGCCCAAAATCATGCGCGAGTTGGCCACCCAGTACCCGCGCGTTCGCCCCGTATTTCTGTCGCGCAACTTCGGGCAGCAAATCGCCATCAGCGCCGGACTCGATGCGGCCAAGGGGGCAGATGCTGTGGTCGTGATGGACGCGGACATGCAGCACACGCCAGAAGCGCTCCTTGCGCTCATCGAAGAGTGGCGCCGCGGAGGCGAGGTGATCATGGCCGTTCGGCGCGACGTGGCGTCCGTCAGCCTCTTCAAGGGTTTTACGTCCAAACTATTTTACCGCGTGTTCAACGTCTTTTCCGATACGAAAATTCAGCCCGGCGCGTCCGACTTCTTCCTGCTCTCGGCGAACGCGCACCGCGCCTTTCTGCAGCTTCCGGAGCGAAGCCGCTTGGTTCGCGGGTTGCTCCACTGGATCGGCTTCGACCGGCGCTACGTCGAGTACGACATGCCCCCGCGGCTCGCCGGCGAGTCGAAGTACAGCACGATGCGCATGGTGGGCCTGGCCCTCGACGGGTTGATCTCCTTTTCGTCGCGCCCGATTCACGTCGCCACCCGGTTGGGTGTCGTCACCGCGTTCGCGGGCATGGTGTACCTCGCCTACGTCTTTGGCCGCGCGCTCTTTGTCGGCGACTTGGCCGTCGGCTGGGGCTCGATCATGGCCACGCTTCTCGTGCTCGGCGGCCTGCAGCTCACGTTCATCGGCCTCGTCGGCGAGTACATCGCGCGCATCTACCAGGAGGCCAAATCGCGTCCCCTCTACGTGCTGCGCTGCGAGCCGGACGCGCTCGGCTTTGAGAAGCCCGAATCAAACGCTAAGGACTCGGAATGACGTCGACGCGCCGACCCACGGAAAAGGAACTGGCCTACGATCGCCTCGGCGAGCGTTTCGACACGGGCCTTTCGTCCTACGACACGGCGCGGCGCGTCGAAGTGCTCGTCGATCAGTTTCTCGGGCCCGCGCGTCTTCGGGGCCGGAAGACCATCGACGTGGGCTGCGGCCTTGGCTACTTCAGCGAGCGCGCCTTTGCGCACGGCGCGGACGTGCTCGCGACGGACATCGGACCGACGCTCGTGGAGCGCACGACGGCTCGAGTTGGCTGCAAGGGTCAGGTAGCGGACGCCCTTCGCCTCGAAGAGACCTTCGGCGCCGGCGCCTTTGACGTCGTGGTCTCGTCCGAGTGCGTCGAACACACGCCCGATCCGGAGGAAGCGATTCGTCAGCTTTGCCGGCTCGTAGCCCCCGGCGGCTACCTCTCGATGAGCACGCCGAACGTGCTCTGGTACCCCGTCGTTCGGCTAGCAACGATCTTGCGGCTGCGGCCCTTTGACGGCCACGAGAACTTCTCGACCTGGGGCAAGCTCCGGCGCATCGTTCGGTCCGAAGGGCTCGTGGTGGAATCGGAGATCGGCCTCCACCTCTTTCCCTTTCAGTTTCGCGCCCACGGCCTTTCGCGCTTCTTGGACACGCACGCACAGGGGCTGCGAAGCGCGATGATCAACCTCTGCATCCTGGCCCACCGCCCGGCTTGAGCGCGCCGCGCCTGTCTACCCTTGGCTAGCGCAGGCCGTACTTCTTCAAGCGCCGGTTGAGCTGGTAGCGGGACATGCCGAGTTCGCGGGCCGTGGCGCTGACGTTGCCGCCGTGGGCGCGCAGCGCTTCGACGATGCGCTCGTGTTCTTCGGCGCTCGAGTCGCGGCGAATGTCCTCAAGGCGCGCGGCGACCGGTTGGGGTGGCGGGCGGCGGGTGGTTCGGCGGGCGCTGACGTTTCGCAGGTCACGGGCGAGGACGGGAAAGTCCGCGAGCGTGAGCTCTTCGCCTTGGGCGAGCAGCATTGCTTGCTCGACCATGTTTCGCAGCTCGCGCACGTTGCCCGGGAAGGCGTATCGGCGGAGGCCTTCGATGACGGACTCGCTCATTTGCGGCACGGGCCTGCCGAGGGCGCGCGCCTGTGTCGCAACAAAGTGGCCCGTCAGCACCATCACGTCGTCACCCCGATCGCGAAGGGCCGGCGTTTCGATGACGAAGACTTCAAGCCGGTAGCGGAGGTCGGCGCGAAAGCGTCCTTCTTCGACGGCGAGCTCGAGGTCACGGTTCGTGGCGGCGATCACGCGTGCTTCGAGCGTGCGCGCTCGGGTACTGCCAACGCGCGTGTACTCGCGCTCTTCGAGGAGCCGCAGCAGCTTTGATTGGATCGGAAGCTCGAGTTCGCCGATCTCGTCGAGAAAGAGCGTGCCCTTTCCCGCTGCTTCGACGCGGCCCATCTTTGTCGACGTGGCGCCCGAGAACGCTCCTCGCTCGTGCCCGAAGAGTTCCGATTCCACGAGCGTCGCGGGAATCGTGGTGCAGTCGACGGCGACAAAGGGTTCGAAGGCGCGGCCGGACGCCGCGTGAATCGCCCGCGCGACCACGCCCTTGCCGGTGCCCGTCTCGCCGAGGATTTGCACGGTCGTATCGTCGGCACCGGCGAGCAGTTCGAGCCGTCGTCGAAGCGCGCGCATCGGCGTGCTTTCGCCCACCAGGTCCTGCGTGGCAGCGCTGCCTTTCGACGCGTGGGCAACGCGCCGACGCAAGCCCGCGACCTCGCTCGCGCGGTCGATACGAATTAGGCACTCTTCGATTTCGCCGCCCTTCGCCACGTAGTCGAAGGCGCCCCGGCGCATGGCCTCGACGGCCACTTCCAAGCTCGGGTACGCGGTGGCCATCAAGAAGGCAGCCCCGGCGGCGTCCGGGCGGAGTTCCTCAAGCAGTTCGAGACCGTCCGCGTCGGGCAGCTGGTAGTCGAGCACCACCACATCGACGAGATCGGCCGGAAGCTGCTTCCGCGCCTCCGTGGCCGTGGTGCAGCTCGACACCTCGTAGCCGCGACGGCGCAGGTGACGGGCAAGGGAGCGTCCGAAGGCCTCGTCGTCGTCGACGATGAGAACGCGGCCGTTCACGCTTCGGCCCGAAGATGGCGGGCATCCGTGACGAGCCAATCGAGGGCCACGTCGTGCGCTTCGTTGGGCGTTTCCGGTACCAGCTGAAAGTCGTACGCGTAGCCGATCCGCGTTGCTGTGAGTTCCGCAAGCACGCGATCGTAAAAGCCCATGCCGTAGCCGACGCGATGACCGCGCGGATCAAGGGCGAGCGCGGGCACGATGAGTGCGTTGAGCGTCGCCACTTCCGCGCTGCTCGGCGGTTCGAAGAGGCCCATGGGGCCGTCGACCAGTTCGGAGCGCAGGCAGCGGTGAAAGACCACCGAATCCTCATCGACGCGCGGATAGGCGACCGCGATACCGCGCTCTCGCAGCGCGTTTTCGAGGGGCTCTGGATCGAGCTCGCCGCGAATGGCGATGTAGCTGCCGATGGTCGCGCCGTTGGCGACCGCGTCGAAGGCACCGCTCGCCAGCGCCTGTTTGGCGGCGTCCGCCGCGCGCGCTTCGCGGCGCTCGGCAGGCAGGGCACCGCGCAGAGCCTTCATGCGCCTTCGGAGCTCGCCCTTTACGCGACGCCGGAGGGCGTCCTCACTCGGCGTCCGCACGGACCTTGCGGGCGACACTGTCGAGGGCGCGATCGATCGAAGATTGCGCCTTCGTGGCTGCGTTGCGCCAAGCTTCGAGGGTGGCGGCGCTCTTGGCGCGCTCTTCGTTCAGCTCTTCGGCGAGTCGGAGCGACGCGATGGCGAGCGCCTGCGCCGGCGAAAGCGTTCGCAGCGCCTTGGCTCCGAGGGCGTGAATTCGCCGGTCCACCTCGGAGGCGAGTCGCTGAAGCTCTTCGGCCGGCGCGTCCGTGACCATGCGGTAGGTGCTGCCGCCGAGTTCGACGTTTACCGCGGTCTGCCCGCCCTCGTCCTTCGACGCCACCCCAATCTTGTAGGCGCCGCGGCGTTCGGTGGTCAAGGCCCTCGGCGGGGCCGGGGCCTTTTGAGTGGCTGCGTGGCAGCTTGATTTGTTTACCGCCACTCGGCGCTCCGCCACGAGACGCGTCTGCGTTCGCCATGCGACCCTGAACCCTTAGATCGACGAGGTCGGCTGCGGCTGACGAGGAACGGGAACGAGTCTCGACCCTGTTCGCCGGGCAAGGGCACGCGAATAACGCTCCTAGCGGGCCTTCGTGGTAGCCTAACGGTGCCGATTTACGGCTTGAACGCATCATGATTCACGTCGAGTGTCCCTCCTGCGCCGCCCCCTACGACCTCGATGAGAGTCGCCTGCCGGAGCGCGGTCTGAAGATGCGCTGTCCGAAGTGCAGCGCGACCTTTGTCGTGCGTCCCGACGGCACCGTCGGCGAAGCGACGCCCGCCCGCGCGGCGCCTAAGCGCACGCAGATGGGCGTGGGGGCGGCGCCGCCCCCGCCGAAGAAGGGACCGCGGGTCGCGCTTCGCTCACGTGCCGCGGATGCGGACCTGCCCGCTCCTAAAAAACCGGACCTGACCGACCTGCCCGCGCCGCGGCGACCGGCGGGCCAGGCAGACCTCCCGGCCCCCCGCCGACGGGCGGCCGCGGCTGCGAGCGACGTCGACCTGCCCGCACCCAAGCGTCGTCCCCCGCCGCCCGCACCCGGCAGCGTGGACCTTCCTGCGCCGAAGGCGCCCACAAAGCGTCGCCGCCTTGCCCCCTCCTTCGGCGGTGGCGCCGATCTTCCGGCCCCCAAAAAGGCGCCGCCGCCGACCCTCGATGTGGACCTTCCGGCGCCGAAGGCGCGCCCGGCGCCGACGCCTTCCGATCTTGAGCTCGACCTGCCCGCGCCGAAGGCCGCGCCTCCAGCGGACCTGCCCGCGCCGAAAGGCGCTCCGCCGGCGATGAACCTTGATCTGCCCGCGCCAAAGGCGCCTGCGGCGGACCTTGGCCTCGACCTCCCCGCACCCAAGGCTGATCCGTCGGACCTTGACCTCGATCTTCCCGCGCCCAAGGCGGCGGCTCCGGCGCTCGGCTTGGACCTCGACTTGCCCGCGCCGAAGGGCGCGCCATCGCCCGACATTGGGCTCGATCTTCCTGCCCCCAAGGCGGCGGCGGCTTCGGATCTCGAGCTCGATCTTCCGGCGCCCAAGGGAGCGCCCACGGACCTCGAACTCGATCTTCCCGCGCCGAAGTCTGGCCTCGCGGACCTTCCGGCACCGAAGGGCGCCGC
>JBCCRV010000433.1:0-6518 GCA_039201085.1 Myxococcota bacterium
CGTCACGGAACGCTCGCTGCCGATCGCGATTGCGCAAACCGGTGGATGCCGCTTTAGCTGTGGCGCGTGGGTTCGGAAAAGACCGTGTCTTCGACCTGGTAAATCACGGCGTTGCCCTGTCGCTTTCGTTCGGCGGTCCCGTCGGAGAGCAGGTCCTGGAGCGCCGCCTGGGCGGTACGAAGGGGAATGCGTAGTTTCTTCGCCGCGTCGCGCGCGCTAGTGGCTCCGTCTTCGGCGAGCACGGCGAGCACGCGCACGTCCACGGGAACCACGCTCCGTGGGTCGGCGACGAGCAACGGTGAACGAAGGTTGAGCGTGATGTGGTCGCGAGCGACCTCCAAACCGCCCAGGTCTTCGAGCCACTCGTTGGCCCTCGCGAGGAGCTTGCGCAGGGCGCCGCGGTGCAGCTCCTCGACGACGTTGAACTCATAGACCCGGACGAAGACGCTCTCGAGAGGAAGGCCCTCAGGACCGGCGAGGGCAAGCACCGCCACAGCCGTGTCCAGCCGTCCTTGGCGCCGGCGCGTTTGCTCGAGCAGTCGATGGGCGCGCTTCAGGTGGTGGCCGGGGGCCAGCACGCGGCGCCCCGCTTGGCCTGGCTGGGCGGCGACGTAGACGACGGCTTTGCTTAGGCTGGCGTCCGGATTCTGACCCGCCGCCAAACCGTGTAGCCCGCGTGGCGGAAGCTGAACGTCGCCGCGGAGCCACGTTTCGATCGACGCGACCGTCGGATCATCGTTCAGCCCGATGACCGCGAGAAGCGCACGGCAATCGCGTCCGACTCGTGCCGACCGTTGCGCGAGGGACGTGAGGCGTTTGGCGCAGGATTTGGCGGAATCCGTCGAGCCACTGCGTGCTGCACGAATGAGGGCGGTAGCGGCGTCGAAGGCGTCCGTTGCTCCACCCGTAAAGGGCGAGCGCGCGCGCACTTCGGCGGCTGTCTCGAGGGCGCCCGCGAGCAGCATCTCCCATGCGATCCACGAAAACCATTGGGCTGGGGCATAACGGGCCAGAGCGCGCAGAATGCGCACCGCCAGGTGTGGGTGGCCGATCAGGCGGCGGCAGCGTGCCAACGAAATGCTCGCAAAGTACTCGCTCTGGGGTAGTCCTTCCGTTCGCGCCATGCGCGCGGCCTGGCGCGCATGGCCGAGGGAGCCTTCGAGCTCGCCCGCCGCTTCCGCTTGCCAGGCCCGAGCAACGGTGGCGGCAATGAGCGCTCGTGCGTCGCCGGCGCGGCGTGATTCCTGGGCGAGCGCTTTTGTGGCCGCTTCGCCAAGCAGCCGACCTTCATCGAGGTCCGTGAGCGTTTGCTCGACGCGGAGGGAAAGGCACGGGTGCGGGCGAGCTGCTAGCCAGCGGCGCGCCGAATCCGGCTCCATTTCCACAAGCGAACGCCTGGCGGCGAGGGCCGCGCCTTCATCGAAGCCGGGGCCAGGTCGATCGATCGTCTCGGTGTGGATGTCCTCCGCTGTCGCGCTGGCGCGGGCGATGGCGATGCACCAGGCCCAGCCTTCGCTTTCGTGCGCTTCCGGCGCCGCACCCACTGCCGTATCAAAGTAGCCCAGCAGGGCGCGCTCGAGGCTTGCGCGGCCAAAGGTACCGCTCATGGCACGGGCACCTGTGCGCTCACCGTACGCAATGGGCCGCTGCTCGCCAGGGGATCGCGTTCGTAGGGGGCAAAGGCAGCAACCAGACCGGCAGCCACGCCAACGACCACAACGGCGCCAAGCACAATCCAAAAGGCTGGCTTCGCGGTGACCGGTCGCGAATCGTCGCTGGGAAGCAAACGCAGGTCGACGGAGGCGTTCGAGGCGCGCTCCGCAAAGATCACCGTCTCCGCGCTTTCAAAGCCCGCCGCTTCGGCAATCAGCACGCGCCGGCCAGCGTTGAGGGAGAGTTCGAGGGGGTCGCCTTCGCGGGCTTCGCCGACGCGGTCGCCGTCGACGCGAATGGTGGCGGCGTCGGCGCCTGCTACACGCACGGCAACACGAGAGAGTGCGCCGCGCTCTTCTTGAATCCAGCGACGCATGTCCGAGGCGCGCTCCTCGCCGACGGGACCAAAGGCGCCGTCGAGCAAACGTTCGAACAGCGCGATGGCCTCGAGGGACTCACCCGTGCCGCGCAGGGCGAGGGCGAGGTTGTACGCGCTCGGGCCATTTTCGAAGATCGACATCGCTTCGCGAAAGGCGTCGCGGGCTTCGGCGAAGCGCGCTTCCCGCAGCGCTTCGGCGCCGCGTTCGTGGGTCGCGCCGGCGCGGGCCTGAAGGGCCGCGCACGCGTCGCTTGCTGCGTTCGCTTCGCAGGCGTTTGCGGGTGGGTTCTGCGATTGTGCGCTTGCGCGCGTGGCGAAGCCGGCAAGTACGAGTACGGCGGCAAGCATGGGGAAGCGACGAGTCATTCGTCGAGCGACGCGCCGAAGCGAAGGGGTTCACGATCGCGCGGCGGGCGCATCACCGCCGGCTCAGCCGTGGCGGCGGGCGTCGCTTCGCGCATTGCGGCCGTTCCGGCTTGCCGCATCGACGAGCGGCGTGAGCGCCGCATCCTGGGCTGCACGTTGGGACGCCTGCTTTCCTGCATCGCACTCGGCGCCGCTGCGGGTCGCGTTCGCATCGTTTGCGCAACCATCGCGGGTGCGTCGTCGACGGGAACGGCGACCGGCGTTGGCACGAGCGGCTCGTCGACGAAGGTGGGCGCCGAGCGGGATTCAACGGCGGGCGCCGGCAGCGGTTCTGGCGGGCGCATGAAGAACGCGGTGAGCGCCACGGCCACCGCTACGGCGGCGACCATGAAGTACGCGGGGTGTGGATGCGGGCTTCGCTCCGTTGCTTCACTAGGCCGCGTCGAAACGATCGTGGGCGACGTTTGGGGCCAAGGGTCAAGCTCGTTGCGTTCAAGTCGAGCGAGGGCGTCGGCGATCTCGCGGCGGTGGCCCGTGGTTTCGTTCTCAAAGCGTCGGCCAACGTACACGGAAAGCTCGATCGCTTCGTCTTCCTGAAGCATGAGGTCGTTGATCACCTCTTGAAGCGTGTCGGCCACCTCGCCGGCAGACTGAGGGCGAAGTCCGGGCGTCTTTGCAAGGAGCGAAAAGGTGAGCTCGACGAGCATGGGCGGAACGTCGTCACGCACCATGCCGACGTCCGGCGGCGGCTCGTTCAGGATGCGCCTGGGGCCGGCGCCGTCGCCGTTGGCGTAAAGGCGCTCAAGGGCGAGCATCTCGTAGAGGACGACGCCGAGGGAAAAGAGATCGGAGCGACGGTCGAGCTCTTCGAAGCGAAGCTGCTCCGGCGACATATAGCCCAGCTTGCCTTTGAGCACGCCGGTGGAGGTCTTGTTCACACGGCCCAGGGCGCGCGCGATACCGAAGTCCATGACGCGCACGATGCCGTCGTAGCCAACCATCAAGTTGTGCGGGGACACGTCGCGATGCACCAGGTCGAGCGCCTCGCCCGTGGGCGAACGCTGTTCGTGTGCCGCGTGCAGTCCCCGCGCGGCCTGGAGCGCGATCTGCGCCACGACGGCCACAGGCAGGGGCGTACCTTCATAGGCGCTCTGACGAATGATCGACTGAACGGAAAGCCCCTCGACATAGTCCATGATCAGGAATGGGCCCTGGCTGTCTTCGCCCACGTCGAAAACGGACACGATATTGGGGTGGCTGAGCATGCCGGCGATGCGCGCCTCTTCGAGAAACATCGCCCGGCAGGAGGCATCGTCCGTGAGGTTGGGGTGGAGCCGCTTGACGGCGCAGAGCCGCCGGAACGCGCCTTCGGAACGCACGATAAGATCGACCCGGCCCATGCCGCCGCGGGCGATCTCACGAATCCAGTAGTAGTTGGGCGAACTCACTCGCCGATCCCCGGCACACAAACGCGGCGTGGTTCAGCGACGAACACGGTCGTCGACTCAAACTGGGTTCGGTCGCGAATGTCCGACGCTTCGAGCGAACCCGCTTGACCACATTCGTTGGCGCCCCAGCACCAGACCGTCTGGTCTTCCCGCCGCGCGCAAAACGTCCGGTGATCCGACACGATGTTTGTCCATCGCCAGCCGAGAGCGCCCGGCCGGGCGAGGTTTTCGCCCGGGCCACCGAGCATGCCGGACCGACCGTTTCCGAGGCAGAGCAGCGAACCGTCGTCGACGATTCCACATAGAGCGCCCTCCGCGACCGCGACCCGCTGCCAACGCCAGAGGCTGACGGCTGTAAGCTCATGCTGCCGTTCGGGCGGCGGGCTTCCCCCGGCAACGAAGGGACCCACGTCGCTCAGAATGCTGCCGCGGCAGAAGAGGCGACCCTCCTCGTTGAGAACGCAGGTGCTCGCGCTGCTGTTCGAGACGAAGGTCCAGATGCCCTCGGTCGCCCGCGGCTCAAGAACACACTGGGACGTGGCCTCGCACCGGGACCCGTCGGGGTCGCCTGCGGCGCCCCTTTCGTTTTGGCCCCAGCTATAGAGAACGCCTCCCGCGAGTGCGGAGACCTCGCGTCGAGCGGTGGCCACTTGGTCGACGGGCGCTGGCAGGTTGACGGCGAGCGGTGTGGAGCTGGCTCTTTCGTCCCCCTGCCCGAGTACGCCGTCGCTGCCCGCACCCCAACACCCGAGGGCACCGTCTTCAACGCCGCATCCATGGCGAAAACCCATGGCGATCGCATCAAAGCGCTCGGTGACTGGCGAGGCGTCGACAAAGGAGAGGACCGATGAGTTTGATCCGTCACCGCGCTCGCCGCGGAGTCCTTGGCCGGCGCAGCGTACTTCCAGGTCCTCCATGTCTTCCCGATCCTTGAACTGCACAAAGCAGCTCTGCGAGATCCCGAGCGAGACTTCTCCAGCACGTTGCCCGTCTCCCCGCCCAAGCAAGATACGAGTTGGCGCTTGGCGAAGATCGACAAGGCCGTCTTGCACTTGCTCCGGCCTGAGCAAGTCTCGCGCCGCTTGCTCCGGCCGGGCAAGGCACTTGGGATCGCGCACGGGCGGCGGATCCTCAAAGGGGTAGGGCGTCGCCGCCCCGATGCCAAACTGACCGTGAAGATTGGACCCCCAGCAAAACAGCGCTCGCCGGTCTTCGTTTTCCGAGCCTGTCGCGCAGCCGTGGTTCTTCGCTAGGTCAACGCTGCGGAGACGCACCGTAATCGCGCACATTGCTCCGCCACCGTCGTCGCACCCGCAGGGGGCGCATTCTTGGCCCCCGTCGCCGGTCAGATCGCCGGTGCGTTCGTCCGCGGGCAGGCAGCGCGTTCCGTCGAAGCACGTGGTACAGCACTCACCGTTCCACAACCGGCCCGGCCTGTCGCCGACCGAGCATGCAACGCCGTCGGGAGCAAACGCTGTGAGGTTGTCGCATGGGATCGGTTCGCTTCGACGTATTTCACCGGGGTCGGTCACGGCGACGCACGCGGAGGCGCAGCGGGGCGTACCGTCTTCGGCGTCGCACGTTTCCCGAGCATTGCAGGCATGCTGGTCGGCGCAGGCCGCGTCGATGTTCAAGCGAACCTCGGTACGGCCGCTCTCGGGCATGGCCGCGATGGCGATGCGTTCGCCGATCGTGTTTTGATCGTTGTCGAGTAGGGCGATTCGTACCCGAAAGACCCGTTCCGGGTCGAGCAAGGGGTCGGGAACGATGGTGAGCCGCAAAGGGTCGCGGAGCGTTTGCGCGAGTCCGTCCTGGCCGAGTTCGATAACCTGCGTGTCGGGTACGGGGTCCGCTTCCACCTCGACTTCGAAGGACACGAAGCGTACGCGGCCATCGAAGGCGGGGTCGGCGGTGACGAAGACGTTGACCTGCGTAGCATCGACGCAGCCGAAGAGCGCCGCCATTGCAACCAGTCCCCATCGCACGGCCATATCCTACCATTGGAGGAGGCTGGTGGGACCGGCGCGCACGAAGTGTCCGTGGGGGCTCGCCCCGTGTCGGCGGCGTTTGCGTGAACCCCGCATTTCCTTGGCCTCGCGGGTGCTGAATCTCATGCCGGCGGCGCCCATACGGATTCGAGCGCGTGTTTCGCCCCATGCCTCGACGGCGTGTGCCGCTTTCGCTCCAAGAGCGGCGGCGAATGCGCACGGGAACCCGTTTCTGATCAACCCGCTTCTGGCGCGCCACGGCCGCGCGCGAGCTTTTTTTGGTAGCTGGACTGAAGCACGTCGACGATGACCAGCACGGCGATCGAGAAGTAAAAGGTGGCTTTGCTCATCGGTTCGACGGCATAGCCAGCGAGCTTCAAGTGCGACTCGTGGCCGCCTTCGCCGATCAGCACGACGCCCACGATGAGCAAGATAAAGAGGCCGAGCACTTCATACTTTCGATTGCGCTGAAGGAAGTCCGCCACCCGGTCCGCGAGCAGCAGCATGCCGAGGCCACTGGCAATGATGGCGGCGGCGAGCACAGGCACGACGCGCGTGATGGCGACGGCGCTCAGGATCGAGTCGAAGGAGAAGACGAGGTTCATCAGCACGATCATGCCGAGCACGCGGCCCACGCTTCGCGGTGACGCGTCGGCGTCGCCCGCCAGCTCGTTGACTTCGAGC
>JBCCRV010000434.1:0-6512 GCA_039201085.1 Myxococcota bacterium
CTTCTTGTACTTCCCGGCGGAATACGCGCCCCATCAAGGCGCCGTCTACATCTTCCTGATGTACGTCGTTCAAGCGGTGGTGATCGTGCTGGCCGGCGTCATCCCGCTCTACGTGCTCGAACTGCGCCTGCGCGATCTTCTGGGAGCCGACGCGCTTCGCGAAGGTCTTCGCAGCGAGCATCCGCCGCCCGCGTAGGAGACCGCAACTTTTTTTGAGCGTCGCGCCGCTCCGGCTAGCTTCGGACCATGGCTCGAGCAGCTTGGCTTTTCCTTGTACTTGCCCTCAGCGGCGCGGTGGCAACGCCCGCGGAGGCACGGCGAACGGAAACGCACAGCTATCGCTACGACCAGCTTTGGCGCAGCATCGTGCGGCTCGTTCGCGTCGACTACGGTTTCAACGTTCGGGACCGTGACGAAGACATCGGCTACGTCATTTTCGACTACGTCGACGGCGGCCGTAGCTACCCAGGGAGCATCGAACTCGTACGAACGCGTGAGGCGGGCAACGAGCAGGTCCGCGTTACCGTCAACGTGCCAGCCATGCCGAGCTATGTGGAGCGCATGATCCTGGATCGGCTGACGCGAAAGCTTCGGGAGGAATACGGTCAGCCCGTCGTCACTCCGGTTGCGCGGCCCACTCCGACCGAGAGCGAGGACGAAGACGACGAAGATGCGGGCGAAGACGACGACAGCTAAGGGCGGCGTGGCGGCGGCGCGCGTCTGACGCTATAGCGAGCCTTCCCGTGGCCCTCTACGTACAGAAGTTTGGCGGAACGTCCGTCGGCAGTCTCGAGCGCATTCAGCGCGTCGCCCAGCGCATCGCGCGCACGCGTGCCCAAGGTCATGATGTCGTGGCCGTGGTCAGCGCGATGGCGGGCGAGACCGATCGTTTGCTGAAGCTTGGACGCGAGCTTTGCTCGTCGCCCGCTGAGCGTGAGCTGGACGTGCTTGTTTCGAGTGGCGAGCAGGTGTCCGCGGCGCTGGTCTCGATGGCGCTCAATGAACGCGGCGTGAAGGCCATGAGCCTGATGGGCCACCAAGTTCGCGTGGAGACGGACAGCGTGCATACGCGCGCGCGCATCACACGGGTGGACGACGCTCGCCTAAGGTCCGCCCTCGACGAGGGAAACGTCGTCATCGTCGCGGGTTTTCAGGGAATCGACCCGAGCGGAAACATCACGACGCTCGGTCGCGGCGGCAGCGATACGAGCGCCGTCGCGATCTCCGCCGCTGCCCGAGCGGACGTGTGTGAAATCTACACCGACGTCACGGGCGTCTTTACAACGGATCCGAACGTCGTGCCGAGCGCGCGAAAGATCGACCGTATTTCGTACGAGGAAATGCTAGAGCTCGCATCGCTCGGTGCGAAGGTGCTGCAGATCCGCAGCGTCGAACTGGCCATGAAATACGCCGTGAAGATTCACGTGCGCTCGAGCTTCAGCGACGAGGAGGGAACGATGGTGACCGGAGAGGACGAATCGCTCGAAGCGGTGGTGGTGGCAGGCGTCACCGCAGACAAGAAGGCCGCCAAAGTCACGATTCGCAAGGTTCCCGACGAGCCGGGATCGGTGGCCAGCTTCTTCGAGCCGCTCGCCGACGCGAGCGTGTCCGTGGACATGATCATTCAGAACGTCGCGCAGAATGGGCTGACGGATCTGACCTTCACGGTGGACGGCGGGGACATCGAACGCGCCCAGTCCATCGCCGAATCGGTGGCCGATGGAATCGGAGCGGAAGGTGTCACCTTCGATCCGGACGTCGTGAAGGTGTCGATCGTGGGGCTCGGGATGCGCAGCCACGCGGGCGTTGCAGCGAAAATGTTTCGCCTACTGGCCGCCGAAGGCATCAACATCGAAGCGATCTCTACCAGCGAGATCAAGACCTCCTGCCTGATTCGCAGCAAGTACTCGGAGTTGGCGGTTCGCGTGCTTCACGACGGCTTCGGCCTCGGCGGCTAACGCAGCGCGCAGGAAACTGGCCTTCACGCGCGCCGAGCAGGCTTCGTGTCTCAACGATCCACGCGCTGGGCTTCACCGGCGATTCAGGGGGCGCTGTGTTTGGCCCTTGCCTTGGCGGTGTTTCGCGAAAGCAGACAAGCCGTTCTGCCGGAGCCGGCCTTTGTCGTTGCCGAGCGCCTCGAGCTCGAACATGCGGCGGCGCGTCTTCGCGCCGGCGAGCCGCTTTCGCTCAACGGGGCGACCCCCGCCGAGCTCGAGCTCCTTCCCGGCATTGGTCCCCGGCTGGCGGCGCGAATCGTGGCCGGTCGCCCCTACGCCCGCGTCGACGAGTTGTTGGCGATTCGAGGGGTCGGCGTGAGAATTCTGCAACAAATCCGGCCTTTGCTCACGCTCGATGAGGCCGAGTAGGGGGTGCGAGGGCGGGAGCTAGCGCCCCGCTCGGCCTAGAATCGCCGAAGTACCGGCCATTTCAAGCGGGAGCGCGGCGGCGAAGAGCGACGTAGCGCGGGAAGCGGGTGCCCGCCGAGTCTCGCTAGCGAAGGGGCCCGTCAGCTGATACGAAGCGGGCGCGGCGAGACGTCGCAACCGGAGGCAACATGCGATCATTGGTGATTCTTTCTTTGGCCGGAGTACTTGGGCTCGGCTGTGGTGATGACGACGGCGGCGGTGGTGGCGACCGCACCTTTCGAACGAGCACGCCGTGTCCCTCGGGCACGGGCACGATCGACTTTTTCTGCAACGCCGCCAACACGGAGTGCGATCTGCGCGTCGGTACGATGACGTTCGATTGCGGTGGCATCGACTGCAGCGCCGCGACGCCGATGGCTGCGGCGGCGTGCCCAGGAGGCATTCCGGACGGCGGCATCGACATACAGCTCCCCGAAATCGGCGTGCCTGAAACGGGCGCCGAAGGTGGGCCCGTCGACTGCTCCGAGCGAGAGGTTGGCGACTGCTGCACCGACGGCATCGACAACGACGGCGACCGCTTCACCGATAGCGACGACAGCGACTGCGAAGGCATCGTTGCGTGTACGCCCGAGCAGCTCGGGCCCGAGAACACCCGTGAGCGCTGCATGGACGGCTGCAACAACGATGCGTCGGCCACCGACTCGTTCATCGACTGCGACGATCGCGACTGCCAGGCGTTCACCGACATCTGCCCCGTAGAGAACAACAACATCACGTGCAGCGACGGCGCCGACAACGACGACAACGGCTTCACCGACTGCATGGATTTCAGCTGCCGTGATCGCGATGGCAACGGCCCGGACGCCTGCGCCGCCGAGGATTCGAACTTCGCGTGCAGTGACGGCATGGACAACGACGGTGACGGTGACATGGACTGCGCCGATGACGACTGCCAGCGTGAGCACATTGTGGTGTGCCCCGAGTCCGGCGCGCCACCTCCGCCGTCGATGTGGGAAGCGCTCGTACGCACTGCCTGCTCGGACGGCATCAACAACGACGGTGACATGACGGACGAGGGCCGCGAGTTCATCGACTGCGGCGACTTCGACTGCACCGGCGCCTGGGAGAGCGACGTCTGCAAGGACCTTCCACCCGAGCAGGGCAACGCCGCCTGCAGCGACGGGGAGGACAACGACCAGGACGGCCGCACGGACTGTGAAGAGGCCTCCTGCAACGGTGAATCGATCGTCGTATGCGACGACGGATCGGCCGTGGACGTGCCGGCCGCCATGATCACGACGATGGCCAACGAGCGCTGCTCGGACGGCGAGACGAACGACGGAAACGACTTCGTCGACTGCGCGGACTTCGGCTGCCTGCACGACCCAAGCGTGACGGCGTGCGCCGGCAGCGAGGGCGTAGATGACGCGTCCTGCAGCAACGGTGAGGACGAGAACGAGAACGATCGCGTCGACTGCTCGGACACGGCCTGCAGCCGGAACCCGTTCGTGACGGTCTGCGAAGACAGCTTCGCCGAGTGCCAGGACGGCATGGACAACGACGGCAACGGCTTTGTTGACTGCGCGGACTTCGGCTGCGGCAACTCCGCCGTCTGCCGCAATGTGCGCGAGTAGGACGAAACGCACGTGAGGAAGAGGGCGGAGCACTTCGGTGCTTCGCCCTTTTTCGTGCCTTGGGCACGTGCCGGCTTCGGCATACGCAGCGGCCCAGTGTCCGGGCTGAAGGGTTAGGTGTAGAACCGACCGACGGCTTTGGTGAGCCAGTACGCCATCGCGTTGCGCCGGGTGTAGACGGCGTGCCCGAGGCCACTCGTATGCAAGTTCGGCAGCGTTCCGCTCGCCTGGTCTTGGAAGTCCGTGAGGAAGGTGAAGCCTGCGTCCGGTACGCGCCGCCGGTGCATGACGTTGTCGACCCAGGTGCGCGGCGCCCATCCAACGCCCAGTGCATCGTCGAGCTCGGCCTCCAGGGCGCGCTGGTCCGGGTCTGCCGAGGGCATGTCCGAGCCGGCGATGCCAAATTGCTGAATGTAGTCACCGCCTTCCGTCGATAGAACGCCTTGAAACCGTCCGGCCATGGGCTCGTCGCCCCGATGGTTGATGATGTGAAGGAGGCGCTCGCGGCAGGGCTCAGGCCACCCGTAGCGCACGGGTGTGCCGAGCGTGACGCAGTCGAGCGGATGGCGCCGGATCACGTCGAGGGCGTCGCGCAGCGCGCTTGCGTCAGCGCCAATCCGCTCGGCCACGGCGAGCAGGAGCGGCGCATGCGCGACGTCGTCGCGCAGCTGAAAGAGCAGGGCAAAAACCTGACCGGCGTGACTGTGGCCTACCAGGAGGGTGCGGCGCTCGGGCGAGCGGTGTTCGAGGCGGGCCGCAAGTGCGACCGCCAGTCGAATCGCCGCGCGAAGGCGTGCGACGTGGCCGTTCTCCGACGACCAGTGAAAGCCGTAGCTAGGGACACCGGTGGCGCTTTGAAGGAGCGACGGGTACGCGGGTGCAAAGTTGGACGCGTCGTTTAGCAGCAGCCCCGTTGCGCCCCGTACGAGCGGACCCAAGTGGCGCTCCAAATCCGGCAGCCCCGGTACCTTGTTGAGCGAACGCAAGAGCGCGAGCGGGTCGTTTCCAACGAAGGTGCCGTGCACCGTCGTGATGTCCGCAACGCCAGCGTTACGAAGGCGCTTGCCGAGGGCAGCCATCGAGCTTCGCCAAAGCGTCGGCTGGTCGGCGAGCTCCCAAGAGCTCGGGTGCACGCTCGCTTCGGGTGCTTGCGGAACGAATACGTCATGGGTCCACGTGCCCGCGGCGGGCGCCTCGTCATAGCGTTGCGGGGGGCACGGCACGCCACCCACCGCCGGCGCCGCGTCGATGCGCGCCCGCCGCTGCGCCCGCGCCTGACGGATCTGAGTCCGCATGTGCCGAACGCGAACCAGCCAGAGCCACGTACCTAGAGCGAGGCTGAGCAGCGCAAGGCCGAGGAGCGTCCAGGCTGTGTTGGGCTCGATCGACATGGCGAGGCGGAGCGAAGGCTAGCAGCCGCTGCGCGGCCCGCGACCGCTCGAGGCCCGATCGGAGCGCCACGACGCGAGGCCCGGCGCTGATCACCGGTTAGTAGCGGTCGAAAACGAAGCTCAGCCGAATGCCGGTGGTGAGATAGAAGGGCTCGATACCGCCGTCGGTGATGGAAAACGGCAAAATGTGAGCTCGTATATCAAGTCCGATATTGATCGATCTTGAGATTAGCCAATCGATGCCTACCAGGGCATGAAAGCCAAAATCGCCGCGAAAATCGCCGTCTCGGGCCAATAGGAAGCCGTCGACGCCCAAACCGAAGAAGGGCACGAACTTGAGGATATCAAGCAGGTAGTAGACTTCCGCCCCTCCGGTCACGATGTGAAGGGGATCGGACGCCGGATGAAGGTCGTAGCGACCCAGCACGCGCAAGGCCCAGGCATTGTTTAGACCGATCGCAAATCCCGCCCCGGCGTAGGCGCCCGCGGCGGGCTGGGCGTCTTCGAAGATGGCGCCGAAGCCGAGCTCAACGTCGAGGCTGTATTGCTCCTCGTAGGCCATCGCGCGGCCGGGGCTGACGAGCCCCAGGGCCAGTGCGAGGCAGGGCAAGGCGAGTAGGGCAGGGACGCTCCGAACCATGGCTTCCTTCGTTGACTGGCCTGGGCCTGCGTGCAAGGTTCCGCCCCGCAATCACCCGCATTTTGGGCCTATTTAGCTGCGTTCACTTAGCACAGGGGCAGGCCGCCCTCAGGAGCACTTCGTGTCGGAAGACGAGAACAAGGAAACCGAGTCCACGGAAAATGAGTCCACGGAAGCCGAGCCGTCGGAAGAAGTCGCGTCGAATGAAACCGAGGAGAGCGCCGAGCACGCCGAGGAAGAAGTGGGTTCGGACGAGGCGGACGACGAAGCATCCGACGCCGACGCCGACGACGGCGATTCGGAAGGCGGTGGTTCGGACGACGCCGGTGCAGAGGACGCCGGTGCAGAGGACGCCGGTGCAGCGGACGCCGATTCGGACGATTTGGAGGAGGCCGCGGCTGAAGCGAATCAGGCCGTAAAGGCCCAGGCCGCCGCGGGGGCGGCCGCCGCCGTCGCGAAGCGAAAGAAGACCGGGCGCAAG
>JBCCRV010000435.1:0-6511 GCA_039201085.1 Myxococcota bacterium
ATTCGAGGAGGAGGTCTGGCGAGATCGGAAGCGAGGGCGCGGTCATTCGGTCAAAACTTCTCCGTCGGAGCACTCGGCACCCTACAGCGAATCGAAGGAAGGATCACGCTGGGCGGTGGGTGTTGGGGCCGTTCATCTCCGCGAACTCGCCACAATCCTTGGCGTGCTGCCTTCGGGCCGATGTTTCCAGGTGGCTCACAGCGTTTGGGGCCCTCGGCCTCGAGGATACGCACCGTGTTTTTCTAGGGTTTTACGAAACTCGACCTGGGCGCACTCCCAAACCGTTCGGCCCTCGGTGTTCTTCGCATTGGGATCGGCCCCGAGTTCGAGCAATGCGGCGGCGGAGTCGCGCGATCGTCGCGAGGCCACGGCAACATGCAGTGCCGTGCCGCCATGTACGGTGGGGGTATCGACGTGAACGCCACCCTCTACGAGGATACGTAGGGCCCCCACACGGTTCTCTTTCGCGGCGCATGTGAGGAGCCACCCGGTTTGCGCGGGGTCCGCATCGGCGCCAGCTGCCAAGAGTACGCGCATAGCGTCGAGCGCATCCGCATCGAGCGCGTGCTCTAGCAATGGGCGGGATTTCCAGGTGCCGTTTGCATCCAAGCCTGCTGCGAGCAGCGCTTCGAGGGCGGAGAGGTCATGGGCGTGTAGGGCCTCGGTAAACTCCGAACCCTGTGCGTCAGGGAGCGTGTGCTCCTCGTCAAAGGCTGCGAACCTTCTCCGGGCCGCACGCAGCTCATACTCGTTCACGAGTTCTGCCGCGTGGAAGGTTAGGTTCGCCGTGGTTTCGTCTCTGCGCAGTGCAAGGAGAAGTGCCTGAAGCTCTTCCCGGGAAACATCTTCAATCGGGCTCTGCTCGGGTGGATTCAAGAACTCGTGGACCAACACATCCGCGAGATAGGGGGAGTTCAGAAGCAATGCGGAGCGGATGCGCGAAAAACGTGCTTCGGCGTCCTGACTTCCGCGAATGGCAAGTTGGCACGCGATGGCTTCGGACCCCGCTCCTAGCGCCAGTTCGAAGCGCTCCACAGTCGGCCTGGCACCGCCCTCGAGGGCCAGGTGCGCAGCCACGGCCATGCCGGAACTACAGATCCTATCGAAGTGCGTTTCGCATTCCGCAGGGGAAACGTGCTCTGACCGGAGATGCACAACGAGCGCGAGCTCATCGCCTTCGTCAAGCCAAGCGTCGAACCTACCGGTCGTCATCGAGGTTCAGTAGCCGTCGACGGCCACGAAACACGCGAGGCCTGCTGCTCGGAGGAGGGGCGGGTTGGCGTACGGGCGCCAGGGTGCTGCGCAGCTCAAAACTCGAACCACGTAGTCGTCCATGGGACGGAACACCGGGTACGGGAAGCGATCGCGCTCGCCTTGGAAGCAAGCGTATGCGACGGGCTCGGTCCAAATGTCGGAACCTGGCTGAAAGTAGTCGGAAAGGGGGAGTGCGCGTAGGAGCGCTGCACTTCCCCGTTCTCGTACGATATGCGGGGTGGGCTCGGGAGGTTCGTCCGGCAGGTAAGAACGCCGACCCTGTCTTTCGCGGGGCTGCCGCCGACCAGGAATCCAACCAACGCAAGCCGCGTCGATGTACCCCGGCGGAGCCACAATGATCGAGCCCACGATGCTCATGCCCGATGGTAGCGCAGTCATTTGCCAATGGGCCCGCCCGTGCTACGACCTTCGGCCCAAAGCTCCGAACGTGGAGATTCGGCGAATTTCCAGGAAAAACCCATGAAGCAGTCTCCCCTTGCCGCCGCGAAGGCGCGTTTCGACATCACCGAGCAGGATCCCACCAAGGCCCGTAAGGCCGCGAAGGAGAAGCTCATCGCCGCCGTGAAGGGCCTCGTCGACAGCGATGGTCTTTGGATCGACCGCGTCAACGAGTCGAAGGGTCTGGAGACCGTTTCGAACAAGAAGCTGCTTCATCTTCACGACGTGCTCAGCGCCGTGAAGGAGTTCGGCGGCCGGGACGCGGTCATCAAGGCCATCGTCGAGGCCGAAGGGCGCTCGAAGGACGCGCACTTCGCGAAGCACTTCGAGGACTTCCCCACGCCGAAGCTGTGGGACCACTACCGCGCCGCCAAGAAGCGCTCGTAGTCCGAACCGTTCAAGCGAGCGCCCGATGCGCCCATCCGGCTCCACGTAAGGAGCGCGGCGGGGGGGTCTTCGTGCGTCTGGACGATTTTCTTCAGGCGGGTTGACAGAAAGCCTGCGTTGCGCACAGCAGGGACCATGGACCACGAAGATCCAGACGTTGCGGAGTTCATCGCTGCGCAGAAGCGCGCAAAGCAGCAGGGCGGTCTCAACGCGCTTCGCGTTGTTGGCGCGTCGCTCGTCGCCGCGGCCGTGTGCGTTGCGATTCTCTACGGGCTCGGAGCGCTCGATGCGAGCTCGGAGCAAGCCCTTCACGATTCCGGTTTTGAGCGCACGAGCCGCGGCGAGATGCGACGCGGGATGGGCAACATCGTCGTTGCCGGTTTTGCGTGCTTCGCGGCGGGGTCGCTTTCGTTCCTCGGTGCGTACCGACTCTTCGGCGGTAAGGTCGACAAGGACACCTTCGACACCGTGCTGCGAATGATCGGCCTCCGGCGTTAGTCGTCTTTGTTGGGCGAGCGAAACGAGGATAGCTATCGTGACAAGGTCCGCGCCGACGCGATCGGTTTCTTAGGGTGCGGGATAGCGCGTCAGGAAGACTACGCTCCACCGTCATGAGGGAGGGACGGTGCGAGCGGTACATTCACAATGGCGCCCGTGCTTAGGTCGATCTCGCGGCGAAGGCCAAAGCCGTGGTCGATGCAGGTGGCTCGATTTTCCGTTTGCCGGACACACACCGACTCGGGTCCGACGCTCACTTCGGTGGCGTCATGCAGATTCGCGACCTGGCGAGGGTGTTCGACGATCTCTTGGCCAATCGTAAAACACGTGAGGTCTCCGTCCGTGCCGACGATGCAGGCCCGACCTCCGTACAGGTCGATGCTTTGCACGCCGACGAATTCTGCCTTCTCCCGACTTGTGCCATCGGTCGCGATGCACTCCGCGACGTCGTCCCGGCCGACGACGCAGAGCACGTGCCCGCGCCGAGCGCTGACCGCGATGCGCCGGCCGGGACGAAGTCCGGCGACGTGATGAAAGGAGCCGATGGACGGCCGCCGGCGCAAGCCGTGTGGGCGTCTCCATCGGGCGCAGAAGACGGCACCATCACCGTCCAGCACGCAAAGCTGGTCTTCCCCTTGATCGACGTCGATCGCTTGATGGGCAAGCTCGGGCGATACTCCGCAGCGCAGAGACGGTCCGCGCAAGCGGTTCGGCGTTTCGATGATGCATCCGCCTGCCGTTGCCTGGGCATGCGCCCGTAGTGCGTGGTCGTACCAATCGGAGCGAAGCGGCCCTTGAAGCAGTCCGGCGGGAAGGAAGCAGCGCACCTCGCCGGTCGCGAGTACGGCGCAGTTCCGGTTGGGAGCCAGGCTCGTAGTCCGTTCGAACCCGCGAACGGCGACGGCTTCCGAATCGTCCGAACCCCAACAGAAGAGCTGCTGCGAGTCAGCGATCGCGCAGTCGACGGCGCCGGCGGCGCGCACGCGACGAACGGCAACCGTGGGTCCCGGTTCGACGGCCGGCGCTCTGACCCGACGTAGGGTCGGGTTTGGCTGCGGCGGCCCGCACAGGAGAGCACGGCGATTGCCATGCAAAACCGCTTCATACGGCACCTGACATGGAGGCGAGTGAGAGGTTCCGGGCCGCAACGGGATTGTACGGCAGGCGATATCGATCGTCGGAACGCTACGGGATGATGGTCGCGGTGAGTGCGGTGGTGATCTGATCGCCGAAGAAGAGCCACTCGAGGGCGCCGAGGGCCAGGAAGGGCCCGAAGGCGACGCGTGGTGGTGAAAGGGCCGGGGCCTCGTCCTGCGCCTCTCCTTCGGCTTGCTCCTCGGCGAGCGCTTCTTCGGCGCGGGCGCGTCGGCCGGCGAGGGCGTAAAGGGCGAGGATCGACAGGCCCAGCGTGGTCGCGATGATGGCGCCGAGCTCGGCGAGCTGCGGGTCTTGAATATGCTGGAGCGAAAGGAAGCCGGCGCCGCCGAAGAGAAAGACCGTAAGCAGGAAGCGCTTCAGGGTCAGGCCGGCTTCGACGGGCTCGGTCGCTTCCGTTTTGGGCTCGACGGCTTCCTTCAGCAATTTCGTAGCGGTGCCGCCTTCATCGAGGCAGGCGTCGCCGGGAACGCTTCGGTCCGCGTGCGGGCCCGGGTCGAAGGCGTATTCGTCTTTGGCCGTCACGTCGCGGCGAAGGACCATCGCACCGGCCACGATGAGCAGGCCCTGCACGCAGCCGCCGAGGAGTGAGAAGACCACGCCCTTCCAGCCGATGAAGGCGCCGATCATCATCAGCAGCTTGCTGTCGCCTTCGCCCATGCCGCGCCGGCCGAAGAGGTGCTCGTAGCCCCATACGAAGGGAAGCTGAATGAGCAGAAAACCGGCGCCGGCGCCGATGGCCGCTTCGGCGGCGTCCATGTCGCGCAGCGCAATGGTGGCGAGTCCGAGGGCGGCGCCGGGAAGGCTGACCTCGTCGGGGATCATCGTGTGCTCAAGGTCGATGAAGGTGGCGACGAGCAGGGCGCCGGTGAAGAAGAAGATGACCACGCCGGCGGCGCTTGCCGTCGCGAGGTCGGCGTTCGGGGTGGTGAGCACGAAGCGCTCGAAGACGGCGAGGCAGAGCACGGCGCCGAGCACTTCGACGACGAGGTAGCGCGCCGAGAGCGGTGCGCCGCAGCAGGCGGCCTTCCCGCGCTGCATGAGGTACGCGACGATCGGCAGGTTGCGAAAAGCCGGCACGGGGGCGCCGCACGCCGGGCAGTGGCTCGGCGGCGAGACCACGCTCATGCCCAGGGGCCATCGGTAGATGGCGACATTGAAGAAGCTTCCCCAGAGGGCGCCAAAGATGAACGCCATCGCGCGGAACGCGTTTTCGGGGAGGTCCGCGACGGTCATGCGAGGAGCAGGGTATCGCGGCGGGCGATCGCGCGTCGAAAATCGCGCGGGCGAGCGTTCATAGGGCTGGGAGAACGGATGGAAGGCGCCGCGGGATTCCCTGGGTTGGCCGTTGGCCGCACAGATCCTGATGCCGTTCAGGTTAGCGCCTCGCCCGGCGCGACCCCGGTGTTTCGGGGCGTGATGAGTGAAGGGTGGGCGTGACGGGTGAGCGACGACCTCAGACGGGCTCGTCACTCGTCACTCGTCACTCGTCACTCACCCCAAGGAAGCTCCTCGACGCCCAGCCGCGAGCATGGACGCTTAGTCCATGGGCTTTTGCCAGTTGGGGTCGTCTTGCACGTTTGGGGGGAAGCCGCCGGCGGCCGGGTCGTAGCCGTTGCCGGCGCCGCCGCCGCCGCCGCCGCCGTTTGGATCGTAGCCACCGCCGTTGGGATCGTAGCCGCCGGGGGCACCGTTCATGTCGGGGACGGGCGCGGGGTCGATGTCGGGCGCTGCGATGGCGCTGCGGTAGGTGCCGCTGCTGCCGCTGCTCGTCGACACGCTGCTGGGCGGCTCCGTGAAGATGTGGTCCGCATCGCCTTCGATGAAGGTGCCCTGGAGCACCTCGGGCTCGCGGTCTGGCACGCTTCCGTAGGCGGCCCAGTAGCGGATGAGGGGGCGAGCGGACTGCACGTTGTAGATGGGCTCGGCCATGCTGCTGAGGTCTGGGGAGGTGACCTGTTCGACGATTTGGCCGCTGTCGTTCGTGGTGGTGATCGGCACTTCGCCGTCCGGCACTTCGATCGTCGCGTGCGAGTCCGGCATCACGTACACGGTGTTTCCGTTCGCCGAGACGACGACCGTTTGGGCCGTGCCGTTGTAGACGTAGAGGTCCGTTTGCGCCGTCAGGAGACCGACCATGAAGGCGGGGGCCAGCACCGCTGCGGCAACGACGAAACGCATCGCGCCACCGGCGAAACCTTCGGCGACCTGGAAGCGGTCCCACCAGCCGAGTCGCTCTTGGCGCTTGAGCTCCTGACCGTAGGGCAGGGCGGGGTAGTTGGTAGGTACGCCGGCGGGCAGGGGCGCCGGACCGGGGTCGCGGCCCTCGCGCAGGGCTTGCATCAGCGTTTCTTCCGTTTCGATGAGCACGTCCAGCACGTGCGTGGCCAGCGCGTTGAGCGAGCCGATGTAGGGCGACCACCAGCTCGCCGCGATGTTGATCCAGTCGCTGGCGAAGTCGTTGCGCTTTGGCGGGTGCAGGTGCAGCTCGGGACCGATGAGCGCTTCCCAGGTGATGGCGTCCTTCGTGACGCGCTTCTGAACCTCGTCGGGCATGTTGACGGAGGTGCGGTCGTTGTAGACCTGTCGAAGTGTTTGGGCGACCCGGGCGCCGTCCTCTTCCAGCCGGCGAAACTCGCTCTTCGACACGTTGCCGTCGGCAAAGACGATCGCAAGCACGTGCTCAAAGTAGGTGACCGCGTCCGTGAGGTTCGCCGCCGTGTGCTCCGCGTAGTGGAGCAGGTGCATCAGCGAGCGC
>JBCCRV010000436.1:0-6510 GCA_039201085.1 Myxococcota bacterium
CAGCGCTTGGCCCAGGTCAGTGCGTCGTCGAGGTTGTCGACTTCGACAATGTAGTAGCCGCCCATCTGTTCCTTGGTTTCCGCGAAGGGACCGTCGGTCATGGCGACTTTGCCGTCCTTGGCGCGGAGCGTAGTGGCGGTATGACTTGGTTGAAGCTGGCCGCCCGCGCGAAGCACACCGGCTTTTGCGAGCTCGGCGTTGTAGGCCATGAACGCGTTGAAGGTCTCGTCGATGTCTTCCTTGGACATGGTGGCGAAGGCCGAAGGATCGCTGTGAAGAAGAAGCATGTACTGCATTGGGGGTTTCCTTTGTCTGGGGGGTGGGTTGAGGTTGGGTGGTCGGAAGTGGGGTGGTCGAAAGTTGAATGGATTCGCGATGCGAAGATCGAAGGGCTGCGCAGGGCGCAGGCTTCAGACGCCGCGTCGAACGAGCTCGCCGAGGCGGTCTAGGCCTCGCTCGTAGTCCGGGCCGATGATGCGGTCCGCAAAGAGCGCAAAGATGCGCGCCGGACCAAAGGGAAGTTCTCCTTCGTTCGACCAACGCACGCGGGTGCGTCCATCCTCCAAGGCTTCGAGCTCGAAGCGATCGCGCGTCACCATCGGAAGGGGCGCGTCGTACTGCATGCGGCTGATGACGGCCTCCGAATCGGCGCGCTCAAGGGTCAGCGTGGCGCGTCCGACCTCGTCGCCATCCCACTGCATCGTTGAACCGATGTGGCCGCCTTCACCGGCGAACTCGTAGCGCGCGCCAGGGTCCGACTCGGTCCAGGGAATCCAGCGGTGCCGGGCGCGGTAGTCCGCCAGCAGCGGAACCAGTACGTCGGGCGAGGCGCTCACGATCGCCTCACGCGACACGCTCATTCGGGCAGGCAAGAACACAGCGATGACGGCGAGGGCGGCAAGAATAATGACGATGGCTTTCAGCATTGGGGGGTCCTTTCGTTGGGCGGGACAACGTGCCCGCACCCCCTAGACGCCGCAGCCATCGCATGGCGGACATGCAAAGGTATTATCTATGAATACAAATTCATATTGATATTTTGTCTGAATATTGTGCAGAAGAACGGCCAGCGCGGAGGCTGGCCGTGCGGTCGTCTCGCAGGGCGCCGACAGCCCCGCCAGTTTGGCCGTTGCCCGCAGGCGAACGGTGTGCGGCCAACCGCACACCGCCAACCGCACACGGTCAACTGGCAAGGGGTGTGGCGAGCCTACTAGAAGCGGTAGAGGCCCGCGGCAGGCAGTGAATCGCTGAAGATGCTCGAAGCGCCTTCGCTCCCGACGCCGCCAGCGAAGGTAAAGCTGCGAACCGTACCAGGCGCGCCGCCGGAGTCGGGCACACGGCCGCCGCCGTCTACGGCGATGCCCTGACCGAGGACAAAGCTGCCGCCGGCTTCAAACACATCGACGACGGTGCCGTCGGCGACGTCGACGACGGCGAATACGTCGTTCGACACCATGAACTCGCCGATCTCCACGCCGGCGACGAGGGTGCCGCCGAGCGAGAAGACATTCCAGACGGCTGCGGTGTCGTCAGCGCCGGGCTGCCAGCTCTCAACGACCGTGCCGGTGCCGTCGGTGATCTCGACGATGTAGAGACCGGAGCTTTCACGCGTTCCCGGTCCACCGAAGAAGGCCGTGGAGTAGCCCTTACAGGTCACGGCAACGCGGTTGTCCGAACCCTCGACAGGAACGACCTGGCCGCAGTTGAGTCCACCGGGGAGGGTCACGCTGCTGAGCTCGCGGCTCTCCAGGTCAATGAGCACGAGGGTGCCTTCGCCGGCGGCGCGGCCCGGTCCGCCCTGATCGATGGGCTGGCGGTCGAGACCAACCGCGAGCGTATCGCCAACGAGCACCATGCGGTCGGGACGGGCCGCGATCGTGACCATGCCGGGAGCACCGTCGATCACGCCTTCGATTTCGCCGGCCCAGGTGTCGAGCGCAATTCGCTCACCGAGCGGCACCATGTTGCGCGCGTCAAAGAGGAAGATGTCGTCGCCGAGATCGATCTCTTCGGCGTCCGGCGTAAGGTTCGGGTTGTAGCGCGAAGCGAAACCCTCGACGCCTACGATGACCACATCGTGTGGGTTGCCCACAAAGCCCTCGCCGCCGACGTTGGCCTGACCGATGAGCGAGCCGCTAGCGACACAAAAGCGCGAAACGACGCTCGTCGTGCGATCGATGATCGTAACGACGCCATCGATGCCCGGGCTGCTTGGAAAGACGACGTCGCCGCTCAGCGTGGTCGTCAGCGCGGGAGCCGTCGTGCCGCTGTTGATCCAATCGGCCGCAAGTGTGCCCTCCGCAAAGGAACCCAAGGTGATCGCCGTGCTCACGAAGTCCGAACCGATCTGCATGAAATCGACGGTGCCGTCGACGGGATCGAGAATCACGTCCGCCGTCGGGCAAAGGGGCGGAAGGGCCATGTCCACGCCGATCTCGGTGCCGGCTTCCATACCAGCCTCGATGCCGGCTTCCATGCCGGCTTCCTCGCCCATCTCGGAGATGGAAGGATCGAGCAGTACGTCCATCGCCATATCCACGCCGCCGTCGTCACCCGCTCCGTCGTCGTCACCGCAGGCGATCGCAAGCAAGAGGGAACTCAAAAGAACACGCCGAATCATCATCAAATACCTCGCTCAATGCGAAGGGTCGCCATAAAGCGGCGACCCGGAAGGGGAAAGCCCACGAAGTCGGCTCCGCGCCGATCGAACACGTCGGAAAGACGCACATCCAGCGAGAGCCCGTGGGAAAAATGGGCCGTCGCACCGACGTCGACCCAAGTAAGCCCGCCAACCTCCACGAAGTTGGCGGGATCGTTGTAGAAGCTGCCGCGGCGTCGAACGGCCACTTCGAGGCGCAGGTTCTGAAGCGCGCCACGCGCACCCGTGTCCGCACCACCGCGCACGAGGCCTTCGAACGCGGGACGCCAGTTGAGGCGCCGGCCGCCGCCGTCGTCCGTGTGCATCGCCGTCATCGAGCCTTCGGCCAAGAGATGGCCAAAGGCCCGAAGGCGCGCGCCGACTTCGGCGCCGTAGAGCGAACCCTCATCGACGTTGCGGGCGACGGCCGTGAACTGCGACGTGGGAATAAAGCGAATCAGATCGTTGACGCGCAGGTAAAACGCGCGCGCTTCGAGGGCGGCTTCGTAGCGCAGGCCCGCCCCGGCCAGCTCGATACCACCGTCGATCGTGCGACCGGTCTCGGAGCGAAGATCGGGGCTTGGCACGAGCGCAGAACGATCGCCAAAGAGCTCCAGAAAAGTGGGAAGGCGCCGGCCGCGCGAGACCGAAGCGACGATTGCCAAGGGTCCGGGAAAGCGAAGGCGCGCGGCGGCCCGGTACGTCGGCTGGGTCGTTATGCTCGAACCGTTCTGGTCGCTCTCACGAAGGGCGGTGGCTTCGAATCGAGCGCCGGCCCGCAGCTCCGCACGCGCGCGCCCCATCGAGCCATGAAGACGGAGCTCCGCGCCGCCATGCGCCGTCAGACGGGTCGCGTTGGGACGGGATGGGCCGAGCCGGTCGTTCGGCCGGTAGCCGTCGAAGCGCCCGCCAGCGCTGGCCGTCGCCTCGAGCTGGTCCAGCAGGCGAAGCTCAAAGGCGGCGCGAACAAAGGCCGCATCGAAACGGTCACGCGTTTCTTCGATACCAAAGCCGATCTCGCCGAAGCGATCGGAGAGGGCGCGCATCTGGTGTTCCACGCCCGCGCTGATGCGCGTTCGCAAACGGCCCGACTCCCGCGTGAAGGCCAGCGCCCCAAAGAGGCGAACGTCACGGCGCTTCGCACTCTGCGCGCGCGTCAGCCCGGCACCCGGTTCGCCCCCGTGGCGCGTCGTCGCCAGCACGACGGTGGAAAGCGTACCGGCGTCAAAGTCGTGGGCGAGATGCACCATGCCCGTTGCGCGCTGGACGTCGGCATTGGCGCGCCGACGCGTTCGGTCGTCCGAGGGGTCGAAGGCAGTGCCACCGTCGTCGCGGTACGGATAGTCCGCCCGCGTGCTTTCGATCGACAGGGCGACGTTCAAGCGCGTCGCGCCGTCAACATCCGCGCCCACGGCGAGGCGTCCCGTTCGAAAGCTGCCGGCGGCGCCGAGGGCCCAGAGACGATGGCCGCTTTGGTGCGGATGAAGCTGCAGGACGCCGCCAATCGCGCCGCTCGATAGGAGCGCCGGCGCGCCGCCCCGGTACACGGTAAGCCCGCTGAAGGCAGACGGGCCGTAGGCGCCGAGATCGTAGCCCTGGTCGACGCCCGCTAAGGGCACGTCGCCGAGGTAGAGCTCGGTGTGGCCAAGCTCGGCGCCGCGGAGACGCACGGCGCGGAAGGCGCCTAGGGCGCCGGCGGACGCCACCTGGGCGCCAGGCACGCGGCGCAGGCCATCCGCGAGGCTCTCGTGCGGCTCAAGCTCGACGCGCGTTTGCGCCGCCGTCGCATCGACGGGGGCATTGCCCTCGCTCTGCACTTCGGCCGTCGCGCCGAAGCCCTCCTCCTCGACTTCCTCGCCGGCTCCGAAGGACGAGGAGCCATCCTCCGCTGAAGGGCCTTCCCCCGCTGAAGCGCGCTCGCCATCTCCGCTCGACTGAGCGCGTACGACGGTCGCACCGATGCTCCACGCCCAAAGGGCAAGAAGCATCCAGTTTCGTGAGGGGACGGGCATGGTCGGTGGATCGGGTCACGCTCGGAAACACACGTGCGACCCACCGGCCCCCAGCCAGCGGTCCCCACGCGCCATCCCCGAGGCGAAAGAAGAGGTGCGACACCGGGCAGGTTTCCGGGCTTGTGGTCGTGCTCTTCCTCACCTTCCCAAGCGTGTGTGCTCAGTGGTTGGCTGGCTTGTCGCGCAAGCGCCGCCATGAGGAAGACCGTTGACCACGTACCGTGGCGGGTCCGCGTCGGTTTTGAACCGACTTCCCTATCAAGGCACCGGCTGTCTCTCCAGCGCCCCGCCAAAGGCGTGCGCCTTTGACCCAGTTCGCTCGCGACCCTGAAGCACTGGCGGGTGTCCGTCAAGCGTGTCGCCAGCCGGCCTTGGGACCCGAACGGCGCGAGGTGCTAACCTTTGCCCATGACCGAAAGCTCGTTCGATCGGCTTGCATCCCTTTTCGCGGAGGATGTCGACCTTGACCTTCTCCGGCGAGCACTCGGGCGCACACCAACAGAGCGGATTGTCTGGCTCGAAGAAACGCTGCGTTTCGCTCAGGAACTTCGGGAGGCCGCGGAAGGTGCAGCTTCGTCGTCTTCTTAGAACACTCAGTGAAGCCGAGGTCCAGTTTGTCATCGTTGGCGGCGTCGCGCTGATCGCTCGCGGCGTCCCTAGAACCACGGAAGACCTGGATATCGCATACGCACGCGATCGCGAGAACCTCAAGCGTCTGGCGGACGCGCTTGCGCCACTGAATCCAAGGCTTCGAGGCGTTCCGGATGGGCTGCCGTTCGTCTTGGATTTCGCCACGTTGCAGATGGGCCTGAACTTCACCCTGAACACCGACCTCGGTCCCTTGGATCTGCTCGGCGAAGTGGCAGGTTTGGGACCGTTTGCAGATGTACGCAGCCACGCGGACCTGCTGGAAATCGCGGACTATCAGGTCGCCGTCCTTTCGACGGAGGGTCTGGTGCGAGCGAAACGCGCAGCAGGACGCCCCAAGGATCTTCTCGATCTTGGATCGCTCGCCTCGCTGAAAAAGCTGAAGACCTAACGCGGGACTGCGTCGTCGAGCGCATTCATCGCTCGCTCGAGCGACCACGGCCCCTGGCCGAACACGTAGGGCTGCGGTCCGAGTCGAGGCGCGGGCTGCCCTTCGGCGAGCCCGTGACTCTCCCGGCAACGGGCCTCGGGAAGCTGGCCGTACCGTTCGATCGCCGCAAGCGTTTGCTCACGGGCGTGGCCGGCGCCGAAGAGCATCGGCACCACTTCATCGACGGGCGCGTCATCCAGCCAGCGATCGGCGAGGCACCACGAGCCGAGGGCAGTCATCGACAGTCGCCAGCCCGCAGGCATCGACGCGCGAACTTCCTGCAGGAGCTCCACGTACGCTTGCCGATACGAAGCGGGCGCGTCGAAATCGATCTGTAGCCCCGTCGCGCGCTCTTCGTACGCATCGCGAATGCGCGTGAGCAGCCCGTCACGAACGCCGGGCCAGGCCCGGGCGTGCATGTCGCCGGCGAGTTCGATGTGCACAACGGCGGTCCGCTCCGTGGCGTCGTCGAGCAAGATCGGATCGCGCCGGCGACGCTCCACGACACCGCGCATCGATACGGTGATCTCCTTCGCGAGGTAGGCGACGGCGGTGCCGGGCCGGGCCGCGTCGAGTCCACGCAAATTATGAGCGCCGTGCCAAAGCCAGAGGGTCGCGTCGGCGGGCCGGGGCGGGGACGAACGGGCAAGAGAACACCCTGAGTGAGACGACTGAGCGGGTGACGAATCGGCGCGTGACGAATCGGCGCGTGACGAATCGGCGCGTGACGAATGGGTAGGAGCGGCGGCCCACGCGGGATGCAGCAGCAACGGGCAGGCGCA
>JBCCRV010000437.1:0-6505 GCA_039201085.1 Myxococcota bacterium
ACGACGACGACGACGATATGAGTCAGGTCGGCTGAGTCCGTCGGCGGGTGCAAGACCTCCCGGCGCGCATGCGCGCCTCGGCTACCGATTGGTGCTCTCCAGACGGGTTAGCGCGCATAAATCAAAGCGCGCCGCCTATAGCCGGGAGGCCGATGCCGAATCGGCGACCAAAGACGGCGGCGGTTGACCGCCGCCCTCAGCTTCGATACGAGAGGCGGCGATGATTCGCCTGGTCGGAGGCTTGGTCCTGAACGAGGATGGGACAAAACTCGTCCCGGGCGACCTCCTCGTCGACGCCTCGGGTGCGCGGCCCGCAAACGGCAGCGCCGAGGGCGAAGCGCTCGACTGTTCCGGCTGCTGGGTCGTCCCTGGCTTTGTGGACATGCGCTGCCACCTTCGCGAGCCGGGCGAAGAGCACAAGGAAGACATTCAAAGCGGCCTGCGCGCGGCGGCTCGGGGAGGATTCACCGCCGTTTGCGCCCTGCCCGGCACGACGCCGGTGCACGACGTCCGCGCCGTGACCGAGCAAATGCTGGCGCGCGCGAGCGGCGGCCCCGCACGTCTCTGGCCCATCGGCGCAATCACCAAGGGCCTCCGCGGTAAAGAACTGGCGGAGCTTGCAGACATGCTTGACGCGGGTGCCGTCGCGTTCAGTGACGACCGCTACCCTATCGCCGACCGCGGCCTTCTGCGCCGTGCGATGGAGTACGCGCGAAGCTTCGACGCCCTCATCGCCCTTCACTGCTGCGACCCAAGCCTCGACATGGGCCACGCCGTTCACGAAGGGGTGTTCTCCGTTGAGCTCGGACTGCGTGCAAGTCCCGCATCCGCCGAAACGGTCGCCGTGGACGCCGCGTGTGAACTGGCCCTTGTGACCGGCGCCCGCGTGCATCTCTCGCACCTTTCAGCGGCGCGATCGGTCGAGTCGCTTCGCCGCGCGAAAGCCCGAGGTGCGCGTCTCTCCGCGGACGTAAGCCCGCACCACCTCCGCTACACGGACGCAAACCTCGTCGGCTTCAGCCCGATGTACAAGGTGCTCCCGCCCCTGCGCGCCGAAGCGGACCGGCAGGCACTTCTTGAAGGGATCAACGATCGCACGATCGACGCCATCGCGACGGATCATGCGCCGCACGCTCCGCTCGACAAAGACTGTGAGTTCAGCGCCGCCGAGGCCGGGGTGATCGGCCTGGAACTCGCGCTTCCGACGTTGATGCCGCTAATCGACGCGGGCGAACTGCAGGCCGCCGCCGCCTTGCACGCGCTCTCGAACGGGCCGTCGCGCGTGCTCGACCAACGCGACGGTTTCAGCCGTGGTGACGTCACGGTCGTCGATCCCAAGGCCGACTGGGTCGTCGACAAACTCGCGTCGAAGTCTCAGAACTCACCGCTCTACGGCGAATCCGTCGTGGGCGCTGCACGCTTCACGCTCGCCTACGGAAGCCTTCAATACCGCGCAGGAGACCGCCCATGAACGACGCCCGAATCGTACTTGCCGACGGAACCGAGTTTGCCGGTCGCAGCGTTGGCGCCTCCGGTCGGACGACCGGTGAAGCGGTGTTCACCACCGGCATGACGGGCTACCAGGAGGTGCTGACCGATCCGTCCTACTGCCGGCAGGTCGTCACGATGACGGCGCCGCAAATCGGCAACACTGGGACGAACTCCGAAGACCTCGAGTCCGCCCGCCCACACGTTTCAGCCTTCGTGATGCGCGAACTCTCGCCAATCGTCAGCAACTGGCGCAGCACCCTCTCACTGCCGAACTACCTCAAGGAGCACGGCATCGTGGCCTTGGACGGCGTCGACACCCGTGCGCTCACCCGCCACATCCGTGACCACGGCGCCCAAATGGCCGCCATCGGCGTCGGGGACTACGACGAAATGCTTGCAGAGGCGAAGGGGGCCGAGCCCATGGAAGGCTCCGATCTAACGCACGTGGTGACGAGTGAATCGACCGCCGCCTGGGAGGAAGGCAGCGGCAGCTGGCGCGACGAGACCTTCGACGGCGCTGAGGGCACGCCTTTTCACGTGGTCGCGTACGACTTCGGCGTGAAGCACAACATTCTCCGCTGCCTGGTGGACGCCGGCTTTCGCGTCACGCGCGTCCCGGCGCGCACGAGCGCGGACGATGCCCTCAAGCTCGCCCCGGACGGGGTCTTTCTCTCAAACGGCCCCGGCGACCCAGGCGCGACGGACTACGCCGTCGACACAATTCAAGGGCTCCTTGGCAAGCTGCCCATCTTCGGCATTTGCCTTGGTCATCAGCTGCTTTGCCGCGCACTGGGAGCGACCACCTACAAGCTGAAGTTTGGCCACCGCGGCCTCAACCAGCCGGTGAAGGACTTGGCGAGCGGCCGCATCGAAATCACTACGCAAAACCACGGCTTCGTCGTCGACGGCGCGAGCCTGGGGGACGGTGCACGCGTGACGCACGAACACCTGAACGACGGCACATGCATGGGCGTCGAAGCCCCCGCGAAGAAGGCGTTCAGCGTTCAGTACCACCCTGAAGCCGGCGCCGGTCCCCACGACTCGCGTGGGCTCTTCCTTCGCTTTGGCCAAGCGATGGCCGCCCACCGAGCCGAACAAAGCTAGAGCCCATCGACGCGCCATCCCGCTAAAGCGCCCGCGCGACCGCAACCGCCAACGCAAACCGGCAACGCAAACCGCCAACGCAAACCGCCAACGGCAAACGGCAAACGGCAAACGGCAAACGGCAAACGGCCAACCCCCGGCGACCAACCGACCGCCTAAGGTACGCTCAGCATCACCGTAAGCGCACCCAGCTCCACAGCCTCCCGCTCATAGAGCAGGTTTCGATTGCAGTCCCAGAGCCGGATCTCGTACACGCCCTCGGCAAGCGAAAAGTGCCGTGCTTCTCCCGGTGCAATCGCGTCGCCGGGGCCTAAGCGATCGTGCATGTAGGGGGCGTCGCCACGCTCTGCGTCGCTCGGACGCGCTTCCACGTAGCAGACCAACTTGGGCGTGGCGTTGTCGACGACGAGCTCCGGTCCGGCGCTTGTGCTCCAGCGCTCCACCGCGTGCGGCGGCACGTGGCAAGCGGCCGCAAAGACCACGGCCAGGCCGCACCAATGGTTCCGCACGCTTCGCACACACGGATCCTATCCTGCAGCTCGGTCCCAGTTCCAGCGGGCGGCTCTGCCGCGGCTTACAAGCCGTGCTAGAGATCCAACGGTGCGTCGGGTACTCATGGTCGCGTTTCTGCTCGTGCTCGAGGCGCAAGCGCACGGCCAAGAGCCCGAACCGGCCGCTCAACTCGAGGCGGAGGTCACACGCTTGCTACGGCAGCGCGGACCCGCGAGGGCTCGTCGGCACATTCGACGCGCCCTGCGGGGTTTGGATGCGCGAGATTCAATACGAGCGTTCGAGCGGCTGCTCAGCGATGCGCGCTGCGGTCCGGACGACGTTCGTCTCATCGAGGGGTCACTCGAGCCTCGCCTACGCCGACAGGACGGCGCCTACGCGTTCGCCCTTTCGAGGGTCTGCGACGACGACCTGGAAGGAGCCTTGGACCATCTGAGTTCGTTCGCGAGGCCACAGCACACCGGCTCGGCCAACCTCCTTCGAACCTTGGCGGTGCGCGCGGTCCGCGACGGCGACCTTCGCTTTGCCGAACGCGCCCTTAGCCTCGCTCGTCGCATCTTGCCGCAGGACCCCGATCTGCTTCATGAACTCTCTGCGCTGCATGTCGCTCGGGGCGAACCGGAGCGGGCCATTGCGCTCCTTCAAGGCCGCCTTCGACTGCGCCCCGACGCTGTCCTGACGCGGCGAATGCTGGCGAGCGCGCTGCACGCGGGCGGACGTTCCGCTGAAGCCATCGCAGCGTTCATGGAGCTCGGCGAAGAAGCGGACCTGCGGCAGGCGGCACGCGCCGCGCTCGAAGCCGGCTGGCCCGGGCGGGCAGCCGCCCTCGCGCGACGGGCCCTTGGCGTATCGGAGATGCAAGCCGAGGGCGAATCGCAGCTGGTACTTGGACTGGCATTAGCAGGCGCGGGCCAGCCCGTGGGCGCCCGGCGCGCACTCCGGCGCGCCCGCGAACTTCTAGGCGATCGCCCTGCGATCACGGGCGCCCTTCGGGCCCTTGGTGAAGGCCCAAGTACCGCCCCCTGACGGGCTGAGCGCGAAATATCAGCACTTTTTGTACCGTTGGGGCCGCGACCAAACGCGCTCCTGGGCGCGTCGGCGACTCCTCCCTATACTTTCGGCATGGCTTTTCGCGTCCTCAGCCTCTTCGCGGTCCTGGTTGCCGTTCCGGCGATGGCCCATGCGCAAGAGGGCGCCGAGGGCCTTGCCGCACCCCGTCGCGCCCAGCCCGCGCGCCTGGTTTCGCCGGCGCAGCCCGAGCGCACACCGGCCCAGCCCGAACGCGCCCCGGATCGGCCAGCCAGCGCGGAGACCGAGACTCCAGCCATAGCCCCTGCGCAAGCCGTACCGGTGCCGCCAACGAGCGCAGGTTACGAGGCCGCGCGCTACGCGGCGCCCGAACGTAGCGCCCTCTCGTCCGACGGGCCGCGAATCTCACCCGCCGTAGCCACGCGCCTTCGCGCGCTCGATGGAAGTCTCACCAACTTGGCGGCCCGTGGTGGCTCGATCGTGGACGGGGTCCTCTCCATGGTCACCGGCGGCCTCTCCGTCGGCCTTGGCGTTGTCGTGCACGAAGACGACACGACGCTTGCTTCCTACCTCTACCTTTGGGGCGTCGCGGGTGTCGCGCGCGGTGTGATCGACATCGCCCTTCGTCCCCGCGCGCAGCGGCCGGCCATTCAGTTCGGCCACATGCCAATGACCACCGCCGACGAGGTCGAGGCCCGCCTCCGCTTCGGCGAGTCGGCACTGGCGCAGATCGCACGGCGCGCGCGACTCGCACGAATTCTCGACTCGTCCTTGAGCATCACGACGGGCCTATTGGTCTTGCCGATCTACCTCATTCCGAACGACTTCTCCTTTGAGGATCCCTTCGATTGGTTTGTACTGATCGGCTCCGGCATCAGCGTAATCACGGGCGTGATCAACCTAGCGACGCGCAGCAACGCGGAGCGCCGATGGAGCGCATATCAGGACTTACGCGACCGTCTGGAGCGCCGCTCCTCCGTGGCGTTCACGGGCGGCGTTACCCCAGTACGAGGCGGCGCGGCCGCAAGCCTCGGGTTCACTTTCTAGCTCCCATGGCAGGACCGTGTCCCCAAATCACGGGGCTCCGGCGTAACCGCCGTACACCGGCCCTTGACGGAGCGCTCGGGCGCTCCGAGGCTTCGGCGGCGCGTCGCTCGGGCGCGCCGAAACCAGGGGAGTGAGAAGTATGAAGTCGATGTATGCGGGGCTGCTCCTCGCAGCACTCGGAGCCGGCGGTTGCGCATCGTTCGCGTACGGCAGCGCGCCAACGCCAGATCCCAACTATCAGTATGTCGTCGGGCGAAAGGCCAACCCGGGCGCCATTTGGGTGTGTCCAACGGCCAACACAGGCGAACAGTGCCGCCAGATCACCGTGGTGCGCCAATGAAGCTTCGATTCGCAGCACTTCTCGCACTTCTCTCGATCGGCGGCAGCGGTTGCGCCGCTTTCTACTCGGACATTCGCGCCAACGGAGACGGTTCGTACTCCGTGACGTACACCAAGCAGGGTGCCTTTCGCGTCTACGGCGAAGTGCTTCGCTGCGTGCCGCAGGGCGCGGAGACACTCGTTTGCGAGAGTATCGACCGGCTCTAGCAGGAGCCGCGGCGCGCTTTGCGCAACCTTCACGCGGTCGCCATACGTCCAGCTCGTACAACGTGTGTCTGTACGCGAACGTAAATGGGACAGCGCTGCCGACGCAGACCGCCTGCAATGTGCGATGCGGAGTTCTTCACCAGCCTCTGCTGTCGAGTGTGCTCGATGAGAGCAGGGGCCCGCTGGGCCCCTGTTCCGGGCCGGCGGCGGCCCGTATGAGTCGACAAGCGACGTGGTCATCGCGCGAGCGTTCGGAATCGTTGGGAGCTCTTTCGAAGCGAACAGAACTGCTGAAAGGCGGCAGAGAAATGCCCCAACGATTTCGAGGGCTTGTGGAAGGGCGCGACATCTCGTGACGAATGCGGGTTAGGCTCGGCCCATGGACAAGGTCGTAGGGTCCGCCGCTGAGGCGATTGCGGACATCCAGGATGGCATCACGCTCATGTCCGGAGGCTTTGGCCTTTCGGGCAATCCGGAGAATCTCATTCGCGCCCTGCGTGAACGCGGCACGCGCGATCTCACGATCATCTCCAACAACTGCGGCACCACGGACCAGGGCCTGGGGATCTTGCTCGCGAATGGCCAGGTCAAGAAGATGATCAGTTCGTACGTGGGGGAGAACGCGATTTTTGCGGAGCAGTTTCTCAGCGGCGCCCTCGAGGTCGAACTCAACCCGCAGGGCACCCTCGCCGAACGCATTCGCGCCGGCGGCGCCGGCATTCCGGCTTTCTACACGCCGACGGGCGTCGGGACGAAGGTCGCCGAAGGCAAAGAAACG
>JBCCRV010000438.1:0-6496 GCA_039201085.1 Myxococcota bacterium
GGGCAAGAAGGTGCACGGCAAGCCGCCGAAGGGCTGCATCGTCGCCCAGGTCGGGCAGCAGCTCGAAATCCTGACGGGCGGCACGTACCAAGCAACTCCGCACATCATCACGCCGCCGGGCCAGGTGGGCTACACGCGCACGGCCCTCGCCCACTTCATTCACCTGCACTCGGAGCACAAGCTCTTCCCGCACGAGCGCTTTTTGACGAACGAAACGATCGACGCCTACGGCCCGCCGGTGCTCGCCGGCACGTACGGATTGAAGACGCTCGTCGACATCGGCCTCGCCCCAAAGGAAGCGCTCAACAAGCTTGGCTACCACCACTACGACCGCCTCGCCCAGCAGCGCAGCGACGAGGCGTAAGAAAACAGCCTGAGCCCAACAGCCGGCGCTGAACTGCGGTAACGCACTCTAAAGTTGCAATCGATTTTTTCGCGTCATCTTCGCCGCGACTGGGGGAGCACAGGGTGGCGGCGAGTACACGCTCATGGTCACGTCAACGGATTGGTATCGGCTCTGACCGAAGTCAGGGCGTAAGGTGCTTGCATAGGGCCGGTACCCATTCGCCCGCCGTACCCTGGAGGAATACGCCGCAGCCCGTTTCGTCGACCCATTCGGAGAAAGGATTCGGCTCGGGGTTCACGACGATCATTGGCGCGCCGCGCTGCACGGCGATGCGCCCGATATGCAGCGGAAGGTTCGTCGCGCCCGTCGTTCCGACAACGATCACGAGGCTCGCCTGGGACGCGGCGTGAAGGGTGCTTTCAAAGCGAAAGTTTGCTTCGTCGTAGCTCTCGTCAAACCAGAGCACGTGCGGCCGGAGCGGGTTGTCGTCCGCCAGCAGCACGTCGCGCTCCGCCGGGCCAAGGGCGCGGTCCTTTGCCCAAGGCACCTCTACGCTCGCCGGAATCGAACGTCGCGCGCCGCCGGCTACCGGGCGCGCGTAGTCGAGGTTGCCGTGAATCTCGTAGGTGCGGGCGGCGGTGCTTCCGGCGCGCAGGTGCAGGCCGTCGACGTTCTGCGTCACGAGCAGGTGGCGCTCCCCGCGCGCGGCTTCGAGTTCGGCGATCGCGCGGTGCGCCGCGTTCGGTTCGGCCCCCCGGCAAACGCCCCGCCGGTAGAGGTACCAAGCCCAGACGTCCTCGGGCATCTGGGAAAAGGCGGCGTAGGTGGCGAGCTCTTCGGCGCGGTAGTTGGTCGAACCGACGGTCCAGTAGCCGTCCTTGCCGCGAAAGGTGGGCACGCCGCTTTCGGCGCTGATGCCGGCGCCCGTGAGCCAAAGGGCGAGGCCGGCGGCGCCTTCGCATAGAGCGCGGGCGTCCGCGGGAAGCTCGGGTAGGTCATTCATCGGCGGCATTCGGTGAGACTCATTGGGGGGCGGCATCGATCAGCGGCGATGCTCCCGCTCTCACGGAGCAGCGCTTTCGGAGGGCGTTCATTCGGTGGCGTTGCTTGGGCAGTGCTCATTCGGCAGCATTTATTCGGCAGCGTCCATTCAGCAGCGTTCATTCGGCCACACTCGCTCGTCCCGCGCCCGTGGGGACCACGCTCATTCAGCGGCAACGGCCGTGAGGCCTTCGAACGCGGCGATCGGAAGCACCACCGATCCGGCGGGACCCATGGGGTTGAAGTAGACCGCGTCGATCTTCTGCTTGCGCAGATGCAGGGCGAGCGCGTCGGCACCGATGACTTGCCGCGTTAGCTGAGCGCGAAGCTCGTCGCCGATCGCCGCTTCGAAGTTCTCATAGGCGTCGGGCGTAACGCAGACGACGCCCGGCTGCTCGAAGCCCCCGTGGCCCGCCTTCGAGATCATGCGCCCATCTTCAAAGAGCGGCAGATGGAAGTGGTGATGCGCGCGAAGGCGCTCGATAGCGGCGGCGCTAAGTCCACCCTCACCGTAGGGGATGACCCGTTCTACCGCGACGCCCGACGCCCACTCGCCAAGCGTTTCGTAGCTCTCTGGCGCGAGGTGAAGTTCATCTTCGGCGTAGCCCCCCGGATTGATTCGAAGCGCCTTGGCGCGCTCCTTGAGCGCCCCGAAGAGCTCAATGCCGGGAATGCCCGCCACGTAGGTACCAAGGCGCGTGCCGCTTTGCGATGCGTGGGTGGCTGTGGCCGCTTCCGTAAAGACCCAAAGCTCGCCTTCGGGCACGACGTGTTGACCGTCGAAGCACACCTTTCGGCCTCCGGCACGCTTGCCGAAGACCCACGCGGGCGCGAGCCATTCGACGTGTTCCATGAACGCGCGAAGCACGACCGCTTCCGCACATTCGCCGCGCCCGTGGGCGAGGCGAGCCTCGCGGGCCCGGGTCATGGGAGGGGGCTGGTACACCGTCCGTAGTCTACCGGATCACGCACGATTTCGGCGAGCTACGAGCCATCCGACGCCCGCGCACCCGGAGATCGGCAGCTGCCAATCTCACCAAGGCTTGCGCCGGTGGCGCGCCCGGGATCGGGGCGCTAGCAGGCCGTTCGAGACGCGCTGCGTTCGCACGCCCGCAGACGCAAGCGGCTTACAGCGAGGGCGCCGACGAGTCACGGCGTCACCCCATGCCATGCCGGGCACGCGTGGAACGGAAGCATGACCCCACCGGCCCCGCGGAAGGCGCGGCTAGCTGAGGATCTTGTCGAGAAGTGCGCGATCGCCCTGCACGGAGCTTCGCTGCAGGTAGAAATCGAGGCCTCGCAAACCGCCCAGCTCTTCGCCGCCGCCGGCACGACCCGGTCCGCCATGCACGCTCGAGGGAAGGACCACGCCCGGCCCCATGGCCTGGCCCGTGACCTTCTTGCTGCCGACGAGCACGCGGCCGCTGAAGGGCGCGATCGCGAGGACCACTTCGCGCACGAACTCGCGGCTGTCCGAGTAGACGGACGCCACGAGTCCACCACCGCCGCGGGCGACCAGCGCGCTGGCATCGGCGGCGTCCGAATAGGCCATGAGCGTCGACACCGGCCCGAACACCTCGAGCTCATGGACGCGTGCGTTTTCATGGGGCGCATCGCAGCGTAAAAGCGTCGGAGGAAAGAACGCGCCCCTTTCGACGCCCTCGCCTGCCGGCCCTTCCTTCGACTGCCACGCCACGGCGCAGCCCGATTCGACCAGCTCGCCGAGGCCCTGCTCCACGCTCGTCTTCTGCGCCGCCGTCGCCAGCGGACCCATGCGTACGCCGTCCGTGCCCGGGCGGCCAAACTTCACCCGACCCAGCTCTTCACCGATGGCTTCGAGGGCGGCGCCAAGCTGCGCCTCGGGCACGAAGATGCGCCGCGTCGCCGTGCACTTTTGGCCGGTCTTCTGCGTGATCTCGCGCGCCGTGTCCTGAACAAACATGTGCCAGGTATCGCTGCCGACTTCGACGTCGCTGCCGAGCACCGTCGCGTTGAGGCTGTCGGCTTCGACATTGACGCGCACGCCCGCGCGGGCCACCGAATCGAGGGCGCGAAGTTTCGCGCCGGTGCTGCCGCTCCCGGTAAAGGCCAGCACGTCCTGACCTTCGCAGTGGGCGAGCAGGTCGCCCGGCTCGCCGCAGAGAAACTGCAGCGCGCCCGCCGGAAGGGCGCCCGTGGCGACCATGACTTCCATGCAGCGAAAGGCGAGCACGGCCGTCGCCGAACCGGGCTTGCTCACCACCGGCACGCCCGCCAGGAGCGCGACGGCGGCCTTTTCGGCGAGGCCCCACGCGGGGAAGTTGAAGGCGTTGATATGCAGCGCCACGCCGCGCCGCGGCGTCTTGATGTGATGGCCCCAAAAGCGCGCGCCGCGCGTCAGCTGCTCGCCCTCGCCCTCCACCAAGAATTGCCGGTCGCCCAGCTTCTTTCCGAGGGACGCGTAGTAGGCGAGCGTGCCCGTTGCCCCGTCGATGTCGAACTTGGCGTCGCCCCGCGGCGTACCGCCGTTGCCCATCGACGCTTCGATGAGCGCTTCCCGAGCCTCGTGAAGGGCGCCGCTGAGGGTCTTCAAGAGCGCGCCGCGCTCCGCAAAGGAAAGGGCCCGCAGGTTCGGTCCGCCCACGTCTCGACCGTGGCGAAGCATGGCGGCACGGTCGATGCCCACCGTCGAGGTGGTCGCGACGGCCTCACCCGTAGACGGGTCGAAGAGGGTCTCGCCTTCGCCTTCACCGTCGATCCATTGGTCCAGCACGTAGCTTTTGAGTCGGAGCATGGGCGCCACGTTCCCGGCTGAAGGCCCCCGGCGCCATGAGAGGGCTCACTCGCGATGACGGCGGCGCCCTTCTTGAGGTAGAGATCGGGGCCATGAACGAAGAAGCCACGCTCGCCCTGGCCGAACGGGTCCGCGCCTACATCGACGAAGATCCCGACGAAGGCACCAAGGCGGAGCTTCAGGCCCTGCTCGACGAAGGCGCCTGGGACGACCTGCAGAGCCGATTCGATGGACGGCTGCAGTTCGGAACCGCGGGCCTTCGTGGCCTGCTCGGCGGCGGCCCGATGCGCATGAACCGGGTTACGGTCCTACGTGCGACGGCAGGCCTCTGCCGCGAAATGCTCAGGAGCGTTCCGAACGCAAAGGAGCGGGGCCTCGTCATCGGCTACGACGCCCGCCGCATGAGCGAAGAGCTCGCCCGCGACGCGGCGGAAGTGGCGAGCGGCCACGGCATCGTCGCCCGCCTCTTCAGCGCACCCGTCCCAACCCCTGTCGCGGGCTTTGCCGTGCTCGAATTGAACGCCGCCGCAGGCGTCGTGATCACCGCGAGCCACAACCCGCCGGACTACAACGGCTACAAGGTGTTCTGGGAAAACGGCGCGCAGATCATTCCGCCGGTAGACGAGGCGATTGCCGACTCGATCGACGCCGTCGGCGCCCTTGCGACCATCGAGCGAAGCGACGCGCACATTCGCCAGCTCAACGATGGGCTGCCAAACCAATACTTGGAGCGCGCCGCGGCGGTCCTGAACCCCGTGACGAAGGAGCGCGCCACCGTCGTCGCCTACACGGCGATGCACGGCGTCGGCGGTAAATACATAGGCGCCGCGTTCAAGCGCGCCGGCTTCACGCTCTTCGGCGAGCCCAGCCAGGCCGAGCCGGATGGCCGCTTTCCCACCGTGGCCTTTCCAAACCCGGAAGAGGACGGCGCCATGGATCGCGTTCTCGAACTCGCCGCGAAGGAAAACGCCGACCTCGTCCTGGCCAACGACCCAGACGCAGACCGGCTCGCCGCGGCCGTTCGCCATGGGGGCGAATACCGTCTTCTCACGGGCAACGAGATCGGCTGTCTGCTCGCGCACCACATTCTCGAGCGCGGCAGCGGCGATGAACGCACGATCCTCTCGTCCGTCGTGAGCTCGCCCATGCTCTACGCCATCGGCCAGTCCCAGGGCGTGCACGCGGAGCAAACGCTCACCGGTCATAAGTGGATTCAAAACCGCGCCCTCGACCTGGCGAAGGACGGCCGCCGCGTCGTCTTCGGCTACGAAGAGGCCCTCGGCTACGCCGTGAGCCCGATGGTGCGCGACAAGGACGGAATCACCGCCGCGCTCCTCCTCGCCGAGATGGCCGACGAGCTGCACGCCCAAGGGCAAACGCTCATCGACGCCCTCGAGACGATGGCCCGGCGCTATGGGCTCTTCCTCTCGGACCAGGTCTCCGTCGTGCTTCCCGGCGCCGAAGGCCAAAGCCAAATCGCCGCGCGCATGAAGGCCCTACGGCAAACGCCGCCCGCCGAGCTCGGCGGCTTTGCCGTGCTTGCGCACCAAGACTTCGAAAGCGGCAAGCGCATTAGCGGCAACGAAAGCACTGAGCTCACCTTTCCCGCCTCGAACGTGCTGCTCTTCGAGCTCGAAGGCGGCCATCGCGCCATGGTTCGTCCGAGCGGCACGGAGCCGAAAATCAAGCACTACATCGACGTGCGCGTGGATCTCGCCGAAGGCGAGTCCATCGACGCAGGTCGAGAGCGCGGACTGGCGACGCTGAGCGCGATTCGCGACGCGTTTGTTTCCTAGCGCTCGGACGAAGGACGCCGGACGCCGGACGCCGGACGCACGACGCCGAACGCCGGACGCACGACGCACGACGCCGGACGCACGACGCACGACGCACGGAGCAGGACGCACGGAGCAGGACGCACGGAGCAGGACGCACGGAGCGGGACGCACGGAGCGGGACGCACGGAGCAGGACGCACGGAGCGGGACGCACGGAGCAGGACGCACGGAGCAGGACGCACGGAGCAGGACGCACAGAGCAGGATGCATGGAGCCGGACGCAGGACGCAGGACGCAGGACGCAGGACGCAGGACGCAGAACGCAGAACGCAGAACGCACGACGCACGGAGCGGAACGCACGGAGCAGGACGCATGGAGCCGGACGCAGGACGCAGAACGCACGACGCGTGGAGCGGGACGCGGGACGCGGGACGCGGGAGGGAGTGTCCGAAATTGTGTGTACGGGCTCGGGAGTCACCTGAAGAATGGAGACTCATATGCCAACGAAACCGAACAAGACTGCGGAAGAATCGAAGACCCCGAAGCCTACGAAGGCGA
>JBCCRV010000439.1:0-6490 GCA_039201085.1 Myxococcota bacterium
GGCACAAAGGGGCGGGAACCCGGTGCAAGAACGATGCGCTTTGCGACGATTCGCTCCACGTCGCCCTCGCCGCCGAAGAGCTCCAACGTGTGCGGGTCGACGAAGCGAGCATAGCGGCGAATCAAGTGGTCGGCGTTGAAGTTCTCGACGGCGTCGCGCACAAAGCCGACAAAGCGATCGCGCTCACGACGCACGCGCGCGAGCACCGCTTCACCGTTGACGCGCGGCGCTTCCCCTTCGAGCCCAAACGCCTGCCATCGCGCGTGTGCGTGCGCCGCTTCGGCGGGCGCAATGAGCAGCTTCGAAGGCATGCAGCCCACCCGCGCACAGGTGGTTCCCAGCGGGCCACCATCGATCAGCGCGATCGAAGACGTGTATTTTCGCGCCTCGCGGTACGCACCCATGCCACCGGTACCGGCGCCCACAATGGCGATCTCAACGTGTCGTGTTTCCATGTTTCCTACTAAGTCGAAGGTTGGTCAGCGTTACGCCTGGGCTTAGCGTGGGTCGACGACCCGGCCCAGAAAGAGCACGGCGCCTGAATCTACGTCGCGAACGTAGAAGAGAAAGGGCCGGTCGACGTTGAACGGTTCGGGCGGCGCCGGTCGCGACCCGGCGCGGCCCATGACCACGGCGGTCGCAGCCGCGGCTTCCGTACCAACCTCGTCCACGGCGACGAACGCCTTATGAAACACCTCACTGATGAACAGCCGCTCGTCGGGCGCGGGTGGGTTCGCCATGGCGGAGAAATCCGCCGTCGCCCGGTCGAAGGGAGTCACCATGCCCATCGCCTTGAGCGTGTCGCCGAGCGCCATCGATTGGGGTGCTTCCACCCGAAAGCGTGGAAGCTCAAGGTGGTAGCGGCCGTAGGTGTGCAGCGCGTCGTTCCAATGGCGGACGGCGTCGTCGGTCAGACTGGACTCCAGGTCGGCAAGGCCGTCGTACGTCTTCGGCATGACGATTACCATCGAAAGGCGCCCACGCTCGTAGGGGATTTCGATGAGTCGCGCCTTGCCGATGTCGCCCGCACGAAAGTTCCCGAGGCGCATCATGGTCGGTACGTCGACCGGTTCGCCCCCGTCCACATGAAAGGGGCGGTCACGCGTGCGGGACGCGGGAAAGGCCGTTTCCCATCGGCCGTAGAAGTGCATCGCATTCACCAACACGAGGCGCGTTTCGGACACGATCGAACCGCTGGGAAGCAGATCGCGAATGCGCGACTCGGTTCGCTCGGCGACCCACCCGTTGATCACGCCGCGCGCCGCTTCCGGTGCGCCGCGAAAGTCCACGGGCTCGAGCGATGCACCAAAGCCCGCGGCGACGCTGCGTAAGAACGGCTGCTCGAAGGTATAGGTGGCTTCGCCATAGAGCCGGTTGGCCAAGCGAAGGGTCACGCCCTCGTTGCTCAACGCGGGAAGGCGCGTGACAGCCGCTCGGGCGGCGGCGGCGTAGCCTTCATCGGCACCCATCACCCGGCTCATCTCCGCGAGCGTCTCACCGGCGGCCCCGGTGCGGGTCATTTCAAGCGCCAGCACGAGCGAAGCCGGCGATATGGCCCGGTTGCCTTCGCCCGAAGCGCGTTTCCAAAGCTGAAGACCGAAGGCGTTGAAGCGCGCGGCCTGCTCAGGCTCGAGCTCGGGGATCGACGCGACGTTTGGACGGGCGGGGCGAACAGGTTGGGACATGGGGCTCGGTTCGGGGTCGGGGGCGGGCGCTTCCGGTTGGCTCGCGCTTTCCGATGGCGGCCGTTCCGATTCGGAGCCGCAAGCGAGTGCGAGAAGGGCGGCGAAGAGCAGAAGCCGGCGCATGGCGGGACCGTACCGTAGCTCACCCCCTGCGCGCAGCTCGCTGCTCAGACGTAGGTACGAACATCCACGATCGACCCGGACGGCGTACGTTTATTGCCGTAGGCGGCGAGGGCACGCGCAGCGGAGCGGGCAACGCCGCGGTCCACCGCGGCGTCGGGGGTGGCGTCGCCGTCGACGGCTTCTGAGCGCAGTTCGGACGCCGTTGCGTCGTCGGATTCGGCGGCGCCTTCCGCCTCCTCCTTCTCGGCCACGCGAGCCTCCGCCTGTAGGCGCGTGATCTTGGCGGCGGCGTCGGCGGCAACCTTGCGATCCTGCGACGAGGGTTCGGCGGGCGCGTTGGCTGCACGAATCACCTGCTGCATCTTGCGAATCGACGCTTCCGGTTCGCCCGGGATCTCGGACGTGTCGATCGACACGCTCCCGCCTACGGCGTAGCGCCGGCCGTCCGGACCGACTTCAAAGTCGTAGCGGATGGCGCCGGCGTACTGACCGCCCACGATCTTGTGGGCCTGCTCGTGCGCCCGCACTTCCGCGTCGCGGGCGCGAAGGCGCTCGACTTCGCGCTGCTCGTCTTCGCTAAGCTCGCTTTCGGACGGCGGAGCTTCGGGCGCATCGGCTTCGGACGTGGCCGCCACGCGTTCGTCGGCTCGAACGCTGCGCTCGCTTGCCGCTTCGTCCGCCGATAGATCCGCCGGTGCGCCCTCCACCTCGACAGGCGACGGCGCTACCCGAGTGGGGAGGCGCTGAATCGCGGTCGCAAGGCTGCCAAGCTGCACATCGATCGCGGTACGGCACTTGAACGGCGATCTTTAGGGGCAGCCGCAACAAAGCTCTCATGAGCACCCCCGCTCACCGCTCCGCCAACGGCCAACCGCCGACTTCAGACGGCCAACCGCAAACGGCAAACCGCAAACCGGAAACCGCCAGCGGGCCTACCAGGCGGCGGCGCGAAGCGTTCCTTGGTACGCCGCGCGCTGGGAGCGGTAACGCCGAATGCGATGAATGAGCAGGCCAATGCCCGCAGCGAACACCACCGCGCCTACGCCCGTCGCGATCAAGATACGGCGATGGTCGTTGTCGTAGGAGTACGAGTAGGACTCTTCAATCGCGTAAACCATCGAGCTCATCGCCGTGGCCACGGCGCCGGCGGCGATCATCGAAATTGGCAGCCCATACGACCGGCGCGGGCGCTGCATGCGCACGGGCCCCTGCATCGGCTGCTGAAGGCGAAGGGGCGGTGGCGCGTAGGCGGGGACGAGCGTGCCCGGCGCGGGGACCACGGGAACGGGCTGGGCGGCGGGTGCCGGCGCCGGAGCGGCGGGCGCGGGCGTCACGGGTTCGCCCGGCGCGGGCGGCGGCGCGAGTTGGCCAGCGCCGTCGATGTGCACGCGCACCTGAACATCGACCTGCACGGTCTGCGCATCGGCCGCACCCGGCAGAGCGAGCGCCGAAATGGCTAGGGCGGTGATAAGAAAGGCGCGGCGCGGACTGAGCATGCCTTCCGCTTAGCAGGGAGCGGGCCAACAATGAAAGGCACCGAATCCCCAGGAATTCATAAAGCACAACGTGCCAAACCGTGAACCTGCGGCCCGCCCGCGCCTTTGAGTCACAGTCAGCCGATGCGCAGCCCGCGCGGCCCACGAACGCTTCATCGATCGCAGCAGTGCGGGCTCGCACGCCCTGTGGGGCAGATCCGCGGCGCTGTAGAGCGCGTTTAGCGGGTAAGCTGCCGCAACGTGTAAGCGCCGGGTCGGCGCGCGCCCTCGCCCCGAGCGGCGTCGATGATGATGGCTTCGGGCGTGAGGCGGAACTCGGTACTCACGGCGAGGTCGCATTCGCGGTGGCTTTCGCGCAAGCGCGCGTGGCGGATGCGGCAGCCGTCGACGTAGAGCAGGAGCGTAACCGAGCGCTCGTACTCACTCATGGCGTCCCGTCCGCCGCAGTTGTCGTCGCCGCCGCCTTGAAGGCGCACCACGACGGCGTCTTGTCCGCCAACCCGCATGACGCGGGGCTCGGACAGCCGGATCCACGCGGTGTTGTCGTAACTGTAGGCGTCGATCGTAGTGCTTTGCACGCGGCCGCAGGCCGCCGCGTACGCGTCGACGCGCATCGCGCCGTCGTCGTCGTAGTGCAGGCCAGTGACCGTGAGCTCCGCATCGCCAAGGGTCGCGCGCGCTTCTTCGACCACGAGCAGGCTATGTTCGTCGGCCGTCGCTGAATCCGCGTCAAAGGCGGCGGCGGCCATGGCGCCAAGGGGCGATTCGACCTCCGTCGTCACGATGGATTGCAGGCGTGTTCGCACGGTCGCGTGATCGCGCACGCGAAGCGATTGTACATAGTGCGCGGCCGCGGCGGACGGCTCGGCCAAGCCCTCGTGGGCACGGCCCAGGGTATAGAGGCACGCGCCCATGCGACGGCGGCCGCGTCGCCCTTGCTCGCTGCCGAGCAACGGGATCGCAGGTTCGGCCACAGCGCGCGCGTCGTCGTAGCGCTCGGCGCGGACCAGCCGAAACGCAAGCTCGCAGCGGGCCGCGGCGTTCGATGGGTCGGCAGCGATCGCGGCGCGAAGCGCGTCATCACTTCGCCGCTGCGCCGACGCAAAACCCCAGGCGTTGAAGGCGACCAAAACGGAGAGACCGACGGACAGGCAAGCGACCCTCATGGCGCTTCTTCCTCCACCCGAAGCAGCTCGATGTTGGGGCCCACTTCAAGCTCCGTCCAATACTCGACCGCGTGCCAGAGGAGCGGAATGCTCGCCGCGCCGGCGCACAGGCCAAGCCCGATGCGTGCCAGCATGTAGCGGTCACCCACGACCACGGTGGTCAGTCCGAAGGCCACCATCGTGGCGCCGATCGACGCAGCGGCCAGGCCGAACACCCCGTCGTTTTCTAGATGAAGCAGCAGCGCCGTGGCGAGGAACGACACGCCCACGATGACCAGCCCCTTCGCCGCGGCCATCGCCCCTTCCCAGCGAACAAGCCGAGTCGGCCTAGGGCGTGTCTTCAAACTAGCGCTTGTGGATTCGTGGTCCACTTGTCGTCGAGTTTGCGTCTGTGAGGCGCAGGAATCCCCGGCGGATTTCAAGTCGAGGAGATGGCGAAATCGGCGATGAGCGGGGCGTGAAGGCGCACGCGCTAGTTTCAAGACACGCCCTAGACTCCGAGAGTCCGGCGTCAGGGGTCGTCGAAGCATGATTTGACCATCCGGTCAACACACCATCAGCGTATCGGAGGGCGCGCGACTCGACAAGTCGAGGGCGCCGGGCGGCGATGGTTTCGCGACGCTTACGACGGCAAGGCCAGCGTGGGCAGGGCGAAGCGACCGTCGCCGCTCCTTCCAGTGCCCAGTTTCAGTGGCGGCCGCCGCCGCAAAACAGGTATTCCTCCGTACGCTTCGGACGGAGCGCACGGTATTCCGTGAGGAGCGTCCGGCTGGCCTGCAGGCAAACGCGCACGCTTCGCGCCGCCGCCTCCGCCGCCTCCTCCTCGTCCATGAGCATCTCGGACGCCATGAGCTCCGCGCATGGAACACGGAAACCGCCGCCCAGGTGCGCCAGAAGTCGAAGAAATCCCTTTCGGATGGTTCCTGGCCGGTGAGCTTCTGCCCGGTCGATCAGATCGCGCGTTTCCGAAGGACGAAGCGAACCCGCCCTACAGGGCGTTAGGTACGCCATGGACGCTTCCGCGAGTTCGCTTGCAGGACGAATATGGTCGGCCACGTACGCGTCGTGAGCGCGCGCCAGGGCCGCGTCGATGCGCCCGAGCAAACGCGCATTGGCCAACCGATTCGCCGGAACGGCGAGCTGGCTGACGACGGCGATCCAGGTTTCCCAGGTCTCACGACCGCGCACGCCGCTGAACCGCGGAGGCAGAACTTCCGCGACGCGCTCCGCATACGCGCGCGGCGGGAGCTCACCGCGCAGGTACGCCGCCGTAAGAACCGCACCCTTCGCTTGGCGCACACGCTTCACACTTACGGTTCGGTATTCACTCTGACCGCATAGACTCCGTGTCCTCCACAGTCGGTCATTTAGCCGAGGGCGGTGAAGGCGCGGCCGAACTCCAAGGGGGTCGGGCGGTCGCGCACGTCGCGGGCCGTGGCGTGGCGCAGGAGCTTGACGAGGTCCGCCGGCAGTTCGCGGAAGCGGGCGTCGTCTTCCATCGCGTCGCGGCGCATGTGGGCGACGATGCGTTCGCGCTTGTCTTCGATGTCGTCGAAGAAGGTTCGGCCGGTCATCACGTTGTAGATCGTGCCTGCGAGGGCGAACACGTCGGCGCGGCCGTCGAGCTCCACGGGATCGAGGACCTGTTCGGGCGCGATATAGCCGGGCGTGCCGGCGACAAAGCGGCCGCCGACCTCGGCGGAGACTTTCATGGCGCGCACCATGCCGAAGTCGATGATGACGGTCGTGAGCGGCGGCGCGTCGGCGGGGCTCCGGTGCTTTTCCGGATCGAAGCGCACGCCGCCGCGAAGCGGAAGGCGCAGCCAAAGGTTGGCGGGTTTGAGGTCGCGGTGCACGAGGCCTGCGTTGTGCAGCGCCGTGAGGCCGGCGCAGGTTTCAGCGACGACGCGGCGTAGCTCGTACACGCTCATCTTCTGCGCGTCCGAGTACATCTTCAGGTCCGCGCCGATCAGGTACTCAAGCACGAGATAGGGCATGCCCTCGCTCACGCCGCGGTCGA
>JBCCRV010000440.1:0-6479 GCA_039201085.1 Myxococcota bacterium
TCGCCTTCGTAGGCTTCGGGGTCTTCGATTCTTCCGCAGTCTTGTTCGGTTTCGTTGGCATATGAGTCTCCATTCTTCAGGTGACTCCCGAGCCCGTACACACAATTTCGGACACTCCCGCATCCCGCCGAGGAGCGCCGTGCGTCCTGCGCTCGCGCCCCGCGTCCTGCGCTCGCGCCCCGCGTCCTGCGCTCGCGCTCCGCGTCCTGCGCTCGTGCTCCGCGTCCTGCGCTCGTGCTCTGCGTCCTGCGTCGTGCGTTGTGCTTCCCGCGTCGTGCGTTGTGCTTCCCGCGTCGTGCGTTGTGCTTCCCGCGTCGTGCGTCGTGCGTCGTGCGTCGTGCTTCGAGCGTCCGGCTTCCAGCGTCCCGCGCCCTGCGCTCGTGCTCTGCGTCCTGCGTCCTGCGTTGTGCTTCGAGCGTCGTGCGTCGTGCTTCGAGCGTCCCGCGCCCTGCGTTGGGCGCCGAGCGTCTCCAAACGTCACCAAGCTACTCGATCGTCGATCGGCGGGCGCGGTAGCCCGTCTCCGGATGACCGCTGATCTGCGGCGCGATTTCGTACCACGTGCCGCCCGTGTTGTTGGTGATGCGTGAGTCGTCGATCTCGATGTTGCCGGAGCGGTCGTTGCTCACGAAGAAGATTGCGCTGCCGTGCTGGACGACGGAGTTGTGCTCGATGACGCTGCCGCAGATGTGAAGGGTCATCGTGTTGCCGTCGTTGTAAATCGCGCCGCCGCTGCCGCCGCCGGGCGTACCGCTTTGGGCGGGGTTGCCGCCGTTGCCTACGGCTTCGTTGTACGAGAGCACGCTGTTGAGCACGGTCCACGATACGCCAATGCTGCTCAACGCGCCGCCGTTGCTGCCGACGTTTGCCAGGGCGGGCGCACCGCCAAAGGTGCTGCCCGTGACCATGAGCGCCCGGTCTTCGTACTGATCGAACGCGCGGACCGCCGCGCCGCCGACGTCCGGGCCGACATCGGCGCAGCGGTTGCGAAAGAAGCGCGCGTTCACGATGCGCAGCTGACCGCCGCGCGCGAAGATCGCGCCGCCACCGTCGTCTTCCGCCGCCGCGTTGCCGTCGACGAAATCGAGGTTCTGCACCGTGAGCCGCGGATGGTCCTGGTCATCGCAGTTGGGCGTCGTCCAAACGAGGTCCCGATCGCACGTGTTCATGTAGAGAATGCGCCGCTGCCCTTGTCCGCTCAGCGTAACGCGCCCCCCGCCGTCGATCACGATGTCTGGGCCTGTGTTGTTGAAGATGCGAAGGGTCTCTTCCAGCTCGATGGTGATCGGATCGGGACCGCAGTTGAAGGTAATGACGCCGCCCTGGCTCACTGCGTCCACCGTTGCCGCGGAGGTGCAGCTTTCGGGCGTGCCGTCGCCGACGGTGCGGTCTGGTGCGGAGGTGTCGAGGGCGCGGCCTTCGGCCGGAATGTCGCATCCGCCGGCGGGGTTGCCCGCGATTGGCAGGCCATCGGGAAGGGGACCGGATTCGACAGGCTGCGAACGGTCGGCGGATGCGTCGCCCGTCGCCGATGCGTCATCGCCGCAGGAAATGAGGGCGAGCAGCAAAAGGGCGGGAGCAAGGTTCCTCATGGGGGAAGTATAGCGAACGTGAAACGATCCCGGCGCACCCATGGACATTGCGGCGTACCGCCTCAATGATGCGCGCAGGAGCCGCCATGACCGACACCTTTTCGATTGCCCAAGCCGCCCTCGACGCTGCCGCCGCCCTTCCACTGATGCGGACGGCGGTCGTTCATCCGACCACGAAGGAGAGCCTCGACGCCGCTGTGGAAGCGCGCCAGGCGGAGCTCATCGATCCGGTGCTCGTCGGCCCGCGCGCCAAGATCGTGGCGGCGGCCGAAGCCGCGGGCGAAGACGTCTCGGGGTTTGAAATCGTCGACGCCGAGCACAGCCACGACGCGGCGGCAAAGGCCGCGGCGATGGCCGCGGACGGCGCCGTGGCGGCGCTCATGAAGGGCAGCCTTCACACGTCCGAGCTGCTCAAGGCGGTGCTTGCGGAAAAGCGCCTGCGCACCGAACGGCGCATGTCGCACACCTACGTGCTGGAAACGGACAAGTACCCCAAGCCGCTCATCGTGACGGACAGCGGCCTGAACGTCGCGCCCGATCTGAATACCAAGGCGGACATCGCGCGGAACGCGGCGGACCTCTTCGCGTGCCTGTCCGGTTCGAAGCGGCCCGCGAAGATCGCCGTGCTCGCGGCCGTCGAAACGGTGAAGGCCTCCATGCCCGTCACGGTGGAGGCGGCGGCCCTCTGCAAGATGGCCGAGCGCGGTCAGATCAAGGGCTGTCTCATCGACGGACCGCTGGCCTTCGACAACGCCATCAGCGTCGAGGCGGCACGCATCAAGGGCATCGAGAGCGACGTCGCCGGTGACCCGGACGTGCTGCTCGTGCCGGACGTGGAAGCCGGCAACATGCTGGCCAAGCAGATGACCTTTCTCGGCGGTGCCGAAGCGGCAGCGACGGTGCTGGGGGCGCGCTGTCCGATCATTCTTCCGAGCCGGTCCGACACGCTTCGCACGCGGCTCCTTTCATGCGCCCTCGCGGTGAATCTCGCCCACGCGCGCGGCCGACTCTGACGCGGCCTTCAAGTCGGTCGGTCGCCCGCGATCGTGATGCGCTGCATGCGGCGGTGGCCGGGCCAGAAATCGTTGATCGGTCGGTGCTGCGTTCCCCGGTTGTCCCAAATGGCGACGCTATCGCGCTGCCAACGAAACCGGCAGGTGTGCTCAGGCATGACGATGTGCGCGCAGAGCATCTTGAGCAGACCGTCGCTCTGCGTTGCCGGCATGCCCTCGATGTGCGTGGTGAAGAGCGCGTTGACGAAGAGCAGCTTCTTGCCGCTCACGGGATGGGTGCGAACCACCGGATGGCGAACCGGCGGGTTGGCCTCCACCGCGGCGCGCAGCCGCTGCGCGCCGCCCGGTTCGGCGAGGCTTTGGCGAAACCCGTGGGCGAAGGAGTGCACCGCCTGCAGGCCGTCTAGGCTCTTCTGCATGGCCGGGGTGAGCGTTTCGTAGGCGCGCGAGAGCGACGCGAAGAGCGTGTCGCCGCCAAAGGCCGGCACGTCGATGCCGCGCAGGATCGAACCGAGGGGCGGCCTCTCCATAAAGGTCATGTCCGTGTGCCACGTGTCGATCTTCGGGCGCTCGCCCTCGTTCACCTCGAGGATTGAAAGCTCCGGGTAGTCCGGGACGGTGGGGTAGGCCGGATGGGGCTGGGTCGTTCCAAAGACGTGGGCGAGGGCACGGTGGTTTGCCGGCGAAAGCGGCTGCTCATGAAAGAAGAGCACCTGATGCTCCGCAAGGCTCGCGCGCAGCGCACGCGCGTCCTCCTCACCAAGGGGCTTCGTCAGATCGATCCCTTCCACCATGGCGCCCAAAGCACCCGCGATGCGACGCGTGATCACGCCTCCACGATGAAATGCGAAGGCCGTCCGGTCCACCAAAATGTCGCTGAGTGCCATAATTGGCGTGCTCAGGCTCGCCGAAGCGAGCTCGCCGGGCTCCTTGAAGTCGAGATTCACACAAGAAGAACATGGTTTTCCTTGTGGAAGCCGACCTTCGTGGGTGGATAAGCCAGGAAACTCACGGATGGAGTGGGCACCGTGCGCCAAGCCAGCTACAACAGGTGTATGTGCATCGTATCAAGGGGTTGGGTTTGCCGTTTTTCCACAGTGCTTTTTCTAGCGATCTTCGCTGCATGCGGCGACGACGACGGCACTACGGAGCCGGACGCGTCCGTGCGCGACGCCGACGTTTCTGACAGCGCGGGTGCGGACGCGGACGACCTCGCCGTGGACGCGGCCAACGACGAAGGCCTCGCCGACGAACGACTCACAGACGATCGAATCGTGGACGGAGACACGATGAACGATGCGAATGCCGACAGTGCGAGCGATGCCGGCACGGACGCGGCGGTTGACAGCGGCGTCGTTCCGCCGACGCGGATGACGTGGGACGGAACGCTCCCGGATGGGGTGTGCACCCCCGATGGCTTTTGCGTCGCCACCCCTCTTCCGACCGCCCTCGGTATGATGGACGCTTGGGGTGCTGCTGAGGACGACGTGTGGGTAGTGGGCCAGGCAGGTGCGATCCTTCACTACGATGGCACGAAGTTCGTGGGTGTGATCGGTCGTGGTTCAGACATGGAACGCGTGCACGGTTGCGCCAGCGATGACGTTTGGGCCCTTCAGGGCGCGCGAAATAGTACGACGGGCAATCCGGATGGGCTTCTCATGGAAGCGATGGTGCTTCGTTGGAACGGTGAGCGATGGAGCGTCGTGGAAGGTGCGCCGAGTGACGTTCGTGATTTGCACTGCCTAGGCACCGACGATGTCTGGGCGCTCACGTCGACCGGCATCCAGCGTTTCGACGGGACGACGTGGAGCACCGTCGACACGGGCTTTTCGACCGTCCCCAACACCCTCGCATCCGATGGGGCGACCATCTGGGCGACGGGGCGCACGACGGGCGGCGACACTCTGACCGTCGAAGCCCGTGGGGTTGACATCGACGTGCGGATTCAAGCCTCAGGGCCCGTGTTGCGCGAGATCGCGTTCGGATTCGGCGCCCTCTGGGGCGTAGGCGAAGCGGGGGTGTTCGAGTACGTCGATGGCGCCTGGCAATCGCGTCTCGCCACGGTCACCGGACTCGAGTCGATCGGTGTATCGAGCTTGGGCATGTTGGCGGACGGGACGGACTTCGCTGCATGGAGCAACGGGGTTGACGGGTGGAGCCGTGCATCGCGGCTTGAATGCGAAGGAGCTGATCGGCTGCGGGTTCGCGGTGTGGGCGAGCGATACTGGTATGCGTTCCGCACACTCGAACAGTTCAATGCCGCGGAGCAATGCGCGATTCAAGTGAGGGAGAATAACCTCGAGCGCATGCCTGCACGCCCTTACGATACACGTTCTTTGACGAGACTTATCGGCGCCGACGAGTTTCTCGTCGTGGGCGATCGAGGCGTGGAAGTCCTCGACGCTCGAAGCGGCGAGCAAAGTGCCCTCGCCGCGTTTCCAGACGCCGTTCCTAGCCTGGGTTTCGTGGGGCTATCGGATGCACGCGACGTCTGGGCCGCGGCGGATGGTTCGCAGAGTCAGCGCTTCGATGGCACCGAGTGGACAGCGTACCGCACCGTCACGCCGCAACTAACTTCAGTGGCGGAGGCGGCGGGAGTCGCGTGGGGCGTTGGGCAAGATCGCACACTCTCGCGATGGACCGAAGGCGAAGGTTGGATGGAGGTGGAGTATCCCGAGCCAGTCTTTGTCGTTTCAATGCTGGGAGCAGACCTTTGGCTGACGGCGGAAACGCACTACGCGGTCCTCGTAGACGACGAGTGGCAACGGCTGCCTCAGCGGCACGAAGGCGAGCGCGTTGTGCTCGTGGGAAGCGCCGGCGCCAACCGTGCGTGGGCGCGAACAGCGAGCGCACTTCTGCGCTCGACTATCACGACTTGGGAGACAGTGCTTGAGCAAACCGAGCTGCCTGAATCGTGCCTTGAGACGACGGTGCTTGGGGCGGATGGTGACGAGGTTTGGTGTGGCGGCGCGCGATGGAACGGCGTCGATGAATGGGTTCAACTTCGAACAGGATTGGGCCTGCAGTACGAGCGAACCGAGGTTCGCTACGGGCAGGTGTGGGCGTATGAAGTGGAAGGCCGGCATGCCGTTCGGCGTGATCTCTAGGTGTCTCCATTCGCGATTCGGTTGATCGCATTTGACGTGCTTCGTCGTACGGATTTCGACGTCCTGTAGTCCTCAGTCGATCTGCCCCGTATCGCCGTCGGCGGGCTAAAGCATGTCGAAGCGGGCGCCGCCGCCGAGCGTCGTCCACGCTCGGGTCCTTTTTGTTCATCGCCGCTCCCGACGGGCCGGGGATTCGCTACGCGGACGGCTCGTCGCGTTCGCAGTCCGTGGGCCAGAGAACGTCGAAACACGCGCCGCCGCCCGGCGCATCGTCGACGCTGACGGTGCCGCCGTGGCGCTCGAGGATGCGGCGTACGATCGCCAATCCAAGTCCAGCGCCGCCGTAGCGCCGGCTTCGGCTTTCTTCGACACGCGCGAAGGGTTCGAAGATGCGTTCGCGCTGGTCCTCGGCGACGCCTTCGCCGTCGTCCAAGACCCGAATCAGCGCAAAGTTGCATCCGTCCATCTCCCGCGCGCCGAGCTGCAAGCGTACGTGCCCGTTGGCGTGGCGAACGGCGTTTCCAAGGAGGTTGTCGAAGACGCGCTGAACGGTGCGGCGGTCGCCGTACACGGTGGGGGCGTCTCCCTCGACGGTGACGTTGATGTTCTCAGGCATGCGCTTGAGCTTGCGAAGCGTGCCGTGCGCAACGTCCCAGAGGTCCACCGCATCCATCTTTTGAAGCGGGCGATCGGACCCGAATCGGGCGTACATGAGGAGCTCTTCAACGAGTTCGTCCACCTCTTCCAAGTCGCCATCGATCGTCTCA
>JBCCRV010000441.1:0-6470 GCA_039201085.1 Myxococcota bacterium
AACGCGTTGGCCGAAGCCGTTCTTCTGCTGGGCCTCCTCTGCCTAGGAGGCCTTTGCCTACTCAGTGACGCGGGCGAGCGGTTTTACGCCTGGACAGAACCTTTCAGCCGCGACTGCGTGCTTTGACGGCGACGACGCGGCGCTCCTAGGCGGGGGAACGTAGCGCGTGCCGAATCCAGTCGGCGATGAACTCCGCCTTCGTCTCATCCGCAACGGAGACGATCTCCACCGGTAGCTTACCGTGAATGGACGCTCGGACGACGTTCCAACAACCTTTCGCTATCTCGCGTACTTGTATCTCATGCTCCGGCGTCATTTCGACGGGACCAGAGAAAGACCGAAGTCTTCCGCCACTCACTGTTAGAAGGCCATCCTCTACGGTCAGTTGCCTGGGCCGAAAACTGAGAGCGAACTCCACCAGCGAACCCACGGCCGATATCGCCATGAGCACTCCTAACAATGCAGTGAAACCACTCGGCATGGAACGGCCAGCGACAATGGCCGCCACGGAGGGATACAACAGCCATAAGGCCATTCCCAACACGAACAATTCCCCACCGAGAGTAAAGGCATCCAACCAGCGGTTGCGACGATGGGTGATGCTCAGAACGGCTGACGAACGCGTATCGCGGTAGCCCGCCGTACCCTGGCGAATCACGCGAATGCCGGGCGGCGGCGTCATCCTACGCGCTCTGGTGGCGATTGATCACGGCGTGTACCTCAGCGTCGCTGAGGTTGTGATCGCTGCCCTTGGCGACCTGCAGGATGGTGCTGACGAGGCCTTCGCTCGCTTCGATGTTGCGCTGCGAGAGCCAAAACGTAACGTTGCTGGCGCCGCTCATCGGGCCGATGCAGATCTCCTGCTGGCGGCCGAACATGGCGGCGGGCACGCCGGAGTAGACCGTGTCGGCTAGTTCGCTGTCGCCCTGCTGATGGGCCTTGATGATCGCCGACGCGTGCACGCCGGTGGCCGTGCGAAAGGCGTCTTCGCCCATGCAGGGGTAGCTGATGGGAATGGGAAAGCGCGTGGCGGCGCTGACCTTTTCGGCCAGGACGGCAAGCTTGCTGAGATCGCGGCTGGGCAGTTCGCCGAGAAGCTTGAGATTCACGAGGATCAGATCGAGGGGCGCGTTGCCCACGCGCTCGCCGATGCCGAGCATGCAGCCGTGCACGCGGTCGGCGCCGTACTCGAGGGCGAAGAGCGAGTTCGCGAGGGCGAGGCCGCGGTCGTTGTGGCCGTGCCAGTCGATCTTGACGTCGGCGCCCGTGCCTTCGACCACGTGGCGGGCAAAGCGGAGAAGGTTGCGCACGCCGTCCGGCGTGACGTGGCCGACGGTGTCGCAGAGGCAAAGGCGCGTCGCGCCGTGGTCGATGGCGGCGCGAAACAGGTCGGTCAGCAGCTCCGGGCGTGAGCGGGTGGTGTCTTCGGTGACGAAGGTGACGGGCAGCCCTTCCTTCACGGCGAAGTCGATCGCCGCGATGGCCCGCTCGATGATGAGCTCCTTCGACCAGTTTTCCGCCAGGCGCCGAATCGGCGAGCTACCGATGAAGGTCATGACCTCGACGGGCATGCCGGCCTTCTGGCTCACCTCCACCATCGGCTTGATGTCGTTTACGAGCGTACGGCCGGCACAGGCAGGCTTGATTGAAAGCTTGTGTTCGCCGATCTCCCGGCAGAGCGAAAGCACGTCCTCGAAGGCGCGCGGGCCGGCGCCGGGCAGGCCCACGTCCGAGCTGTAGACGCCCACTTCGTCGAGGAGATGCAAGATCTCGAGCTTGTCGCCGATCGGCGGGTCGACCACCGAGGGGTTTTGAATGCCGTCGCGCAGCGTTTCATCATGCAGCTCAAAGGCGCGCTTCTTCACGATCGGTCCGCGTCGTTCGACTTCGTTCCAATCGTAGATGCGCTCGTCGGGCGGGACCCCAACGCGACTTGGCTCCGTGGACATGGCTATCAGCCTAGTCCGCATTTCGCCGCCGTCGATGCGGCGGCGCACACGACCGGCGAGAAGGCGCAAAATTCGGTCGATCGAGGCGCCTCGCCCCGGGCGGCGAGCGACGTTCGCGACAAATCGTAACCTGGGCCTGCCTTTCGTGCTGCACCTATGCGCCCTACACCCTCCGCGTGGGCCGCCATCTTCGATCTTTGCCGCACGCCCTAGACCGCCTTCGACGGCCGCCCTGGCGCATCATGGGCGCGGGCGATCCCACCACCTTTTGGCGCCAGAGTCGCCGGAGGGACGGCGCGCGCACGGGCGACCTGCTGCACGCAAGCTGGACGCCCGAAGGGCCCGTGACGATGCGCTTCTTCGTGCACAAGGAGACCGTGTACGCGGAAGCCTACGGCGACGGCGCCCGCTACGGCCTCGAGCACGCTGAAGGGCTGCTCGGCGACCGCAACGGCGGCACCTGGGCCCAAGGCACGCCCTTCGACCGCATGGTGCGCGAGCACGGAAGCCCGGCGATTCCCACCCTGCTCTCAGTCGCCGACATCGTACTGCGTCTCGTGTTCGGTCAGCGCGTCACCGATCGGGAAGCCAACCGCGGCTACCGCGGTCTCGTATACCGCTACGGCGCGCCTGCGCCCGGCCCCGCGGGCGACGCCCTATGGCTGCCGCCGCGCGGCAAGACCGTCGCGCAAATCCCGTACTTCGAGTGGCACCGCTGGGGGGTGGAAAAGAAGCGCGCCATCACGATGCAGCAGGTCGGAAAGCACGGCGCGTATTTGGAGAGCTGCGCCGGCGCAGACGACTTCGCCACGCGCCTGGAGCGGGTCCCCGGCATTGGCCCGTGGACCTCGATCAACGCTGCCGCCAACTTCGGCGACGCGGACGCCGCGCCCACCGGCGACTACAACTACCCTAACCAAGTCGCCTGGCATCTGGCCGGCGAGCCGCGTGCCGACGACGCGCGCATGCTCGAGCTCCTCGAGCCCTACCGGCCACACCGGCAGCGCGTACTGCGCCTCATCGAAACGCGGCTGGGCGCCGCGCCACGATACGGCCCGCGCATGGCACCTTCGCGGTGGACGAAGGACGAGCGCTATTAGCGTCGTTAGACGCACCGCCGTCCCATTGGTACGGCACGTGCTGAACGTCGGCTCCATGCCACTAGCCCCTTCGTCTTTATCCGATCATTCGGTCGTTCGGCCCGCTGCTCCCGCACGTCGCCGCCACTTCGTCGTCCTATGCACCCTCGCCCTTGCCAATCTGGCAGCGTGCGCGAGTTCCTCCAACCTTCCCGCGAGCGACTTGTCGCAATGCCAGCTCGCCTTCAGTCAGTTTGAGGAAAGTGCGCTCGCCCTCGGTGCTACGGAGTTTGTTTGGACCTTTGGTGAGTGTCCGGAGACCGCTAGGCTCGACATCGACGGAGAGGTTTTGGCCATCCTCGACCGACCGAATCGAAACTCCGTGGAGGTACGCGGCAACCAGGAAGGTTCGGCGACCGTCGTACTTCGAGACGGTGATACGGCGCTGGATACGCTAACCGTTCGCGTCGCGCGCGCGGTCGACGTGATCCTTGAAGACCCAACGGTCGGGCTCAGTCTCAACTTTATACCGCGCGCGACGGAGCTCTCCGTACTCCGAGTCGCGCGCGGGCCCGACCCCAGTTTCCTGCTGCGCTACGTAGACGAACGCGGCAACCCGCTTATCGGCGGAGGGCTCGTGGAAGCGAGCGGTCCGGTAACGCTCGTGTCGGGGACTTTTGACCAAATGCGCGTCAACGCAGCGACGGCCGGAGAGTTCACGGTGAACCTTTCGTTCGGAGGTATGGCGGTTCGTAGCTTGTCGCTCTTCGTGCTGGAGCGCGTGGCGATGGTTGAGCTCGAAGAGGACTCGGCGTGGGGTCTTCGGGCGCTCCGCGCCGTCGGCCGAACGGCGGCGGGCGAAGTCGTCCGTGGCGTGCCTTCGTGGCGGGTGAACGGCGCCCCGTTCGACCCTTCCAGCTCCAGCGGGGTTCGCTTCGACTTCGACGTCTCGTCGTTCCGATTCGGCGGCGACACGGTGGAAGTGGAGGCTACGCTCGGAGGCGAACGCGCCTCCTGGATTCTGAGCGACGTCAACGCATCGCCCTAGCCCGCCGACTCCTGCATATGAACTTCGTCACGGCCTAACGCTCGTTGAGTGACAGGACGTTTGACAGAAGGAAAGCGTCGGATATAGTCGCCGACCTCGCGGAAACGCGGGAAAAGGCGATGTAGCTCAGGTGGCTAGAGCGGGCGTTTCATACGCGCTAGGTCGCTGGTTCGACTCCAGCCATCGCCACCCCCTAAAGCACGGCCCTCGGGCGGTGCTTTTTTTTCGCGCTCTAACCGCACTACTTCGACGACCGCCGTCGCCACCGCTCGAAAAGCGTTTATGGGAGAGGCTACGGGCCGTATGCTTCCGCGCGATGCTTCGGCTTCTTCAGGTGCGCGCTCGTGGGTCCTACGCGGCGCGTCACGAAGTCCAGTGTGTGAGGCGCTGCTTGGACGTCCGTACGAGCGTGCACTCGGTTTTCGAAGCGGACTTGAACGCCCTCGTCGAAGGGACCACCGGTTTCATCGTCGGTGGCTCGGGCAGCCTCTCGCTCCACGATGAGGCCACGCGTCATTTTGAAGATGGGCTTCGCCGCTTTCTCGACGCAGCCTTCGAGCGGCGCATTCCCGGCTTTCTGATCTGCTTCGGCCACCAGTTTCTCGCCCACCACCTCGGCGCGCAGGTCGTCACGGACGAAGCGCGCAAAGAAGCCGGGACGATCCACGTCAGCGTGGTGGGCCGCGGCGCCGAGGACCCGCTCTTCGGTCCGCGGGCGCCCCTCTTCTTCGCCCACGCGGGCCACTCCGATCACGTCACGGAGGTTCCGTCCGGCACCGAGCTTCTCGCCCGCACACCCGAATCGCCGATTCAGGCCCTCAAGGTGCACGGCATGCCCGTCTACTCGACGCAGTTTCACCCCGACCTGACGGCCCGCGACGCCCGCGCCCGCTACATCGCGGCCTTCGGCGAAGGGCCCGTCGCCCTCGAGGCCGCCGAGCGCTTCGACGCAAGCGCAGACAGCGCCACGAGCACGCTCATCGCCGAATGGTGGGAGTCCGCGCGCGCTTAGCGTGCGCTGGACGCGGGGCCACCTTTCGTCGCAACCTGCGCCCGTGACCGATTCGAATCCACCGCACGATCTCGCCATCGTTGGCCTTGGCGTCATGGGCGCCAACCTCGCCCGCAACTTTGCCAGCCGCGGCTATCAGGTTGGCGGCTACGATCGAAAGCCCGGCATGCAGGCGCGGCTTCGTTCGCTTGAGCCCGGCGAAGTGGGCGAGCGCCTTCACGTATCCGCGGACCTCAAGTCCATGATCGGATCACTCAAGCGGCCGCGCCGCGTCGTCGTCCTCGTGCCGTCGAAGTTCGTCGACGATGCCATCGACGAGCTCGCGCCGCTCCTTGAGGCGGACGATGTCGTCGTCGACGCGGGCAACAGCCTCTACGAAGAAACCGCGCGCCGGCACACGCGAGCGCAGGATGCTCCATGGCGCTTTGTGGGCATGGGCGTGAGCGGTGGCGCCGAAGGCGCATTGCGCGGTCCTTCGATGATGCCCGGCGGAGACGTCGAAGCCTGGGGTGAGCTGCAGCCGCTGCTCGAATCGGCGGCGGCAAAGAGCGAGTTCGGCGCATGCGTTGCCCACTGCGGCAAGGGCGCCGCCGGCCACTTCGTGAAGATGACTCACAACGGCATCGAGTACGGCGATATGCAGTTGCTCGCAGAGACCACGCGCATGCTACGTGCGGGCCTTGGGCTCAGCGCCACCGACGCCGGCGACGTGTTCAGCCGATGGAACGAAGGGCCGCTCGGTTCGTACCTCGTCGAGATCACCGGAAAGATCCTTCGCCACAGCGATCCCAACGGCGACGGCCCGCTCGTCGACGCGATCCTCGACGAAGCCGGCCAAAAGGGCACGGGCCGCTGGACCGTGGTCGCCGCCAACGAACTCGCGGTGCCCGTACCGACCATTGCCGCCGCCGTCGACGCGCGCGTCATCAGCTCCTTTCGCGCGTCGCGTCAGGTACGGGCCGGCGCCGTCGCAGCGGAGCGCGGCGCGCTCAAGGACGTCAGCCAAGACGATCTCGAGGGGGCGCTCTTGCTCGCCAAGTTCGCGTCCTACGCGCAAGGCTTCCGGCTCATGCGGGGCGCCAGCGAGCAGTTTGGCTTCGAGTCGAACTTCGCGGAGATCGCACGCATTTGGACCGCCGGCTGCATCATTCGCGCGTCGCTCCTTCGGCCGATTCGCGATGCGCTGGTGGAAGATCCCGCGCGTGCACTCTTCGATGCGCCCCACTTCGTTTCGCTCGTCAAAGCGCAGCTACCCAAGCTCCGCCGCGTCGTCGCGGCGAACGCACTGGCCGGCCATCCGGCGCCCGAGTTCAATGCCAGCCTCGGCTGGGTCGATTCGTGGACGAGCGCCCGCTCGACGGCCACAGTCATTCAGGCTCAGC
>JBCCRV010000442.1:0-6462 GCA_039201085.1 Myxococcota bacterium
GGCCTCGCCGCCCACGCCCTTCGCACCCTGGCGCGCGCCGGTTCGCTCACGGCTCGCGAGCTGGGCGACGCGATGGGCATTGCGCTTCGCACGGCGCAAAAGGCCCTCCGCGAACTCGTCGAGGAGGGCCTTTGCCAAACGTTCAAAGATGGTCGAACGGTGCGCTACACCATCGAAGACACGACCTTTTCAAACCCCACGATCCACCGGCTGATCCCGAAGGAGCGCACGTGATCGCGGTGCCGAACGAAGACCGCGGCTCGTGGCTCGAATCGCGGTCGGTCATTTCGATCATTCGCCGAGCATGTAGCACCAAACGTCGCGAAGAACCGGGTGACCAAACCCGTTCAGCGGCGTCGAGACGTCCAAGATCACCGTGCCGTGGTGGTTGTCGTCCCGGGGGTCCAGGGTGACGGTGAGACGCTGGCTTCCGTTCGTTGGACGCAAGCCGTCGTCGACCGACGTGGGCACGCCGGGCGCGCCGAGGTTCGCCCAGGAGCGAAGGTGCGTGCGCGCCAAATCAAACTCGCTCGTGATGCCCCAGTAGCGATCGGCGGGCGTGGCGAAGTCGTCGTTGCGAATGGTCCAGTCCGCGCCTTCCGTCGACGCCGTCATGATGACGCGCTCCACCTCGAAGAGACGGCCGATCATCGCGGCATGCCCGCCGCCCTGCGAATGGCCGCCCACGGCGATCCGGTCCCAAAGCGGTTCGCCATCCTCGTCCAGGAATTGCGTCCAGCCCCGGTGCCGAAGAGCCGCGCGTACGCGGTTTACGATCGAGTCGGCTTCGCTGACCTGAACGTCCGGAAGGGGCGACGTGTCGCGGCCGGTGATCACCTCGATGCGGGCTTGCTCGTTGCAATCGGCAGGCGCACCACGCGAGCAGACGGCGTTGATGGGAAGCTCGTTAATGTAGATGAGTCCGAGCGTGTGGTAGCCGACGCCGGCGGCCTGCCGCAGAAACTCTTGATAGAAGATCGGGCCGCCGGGCATGCTCATGCCCTGAAAGAAGCCGGGATCGGTGCCCATGATCCAAAGGAAGAGCTTGCCGTTTGGCGCGCCGACGGGGTCGGCAAAGAGGTGCGCATAGCCCCCTAAGTCGCCTTCCGTTTCGTTGCGAATCGCCGCATCCGTCTCGTGCGGCTGCACCTCGTCAAAGGTCACGGCCGCCCGAAGGTCCGTGTCCGGTGCGCACGGGTCGATCTCGCGAACGGGCGGACCGCCCACCTCGGACGAAATGCCGCCGTCCACCGTGCCCATATCGATCCGCGGTAGGATGTCACCCACGTCGGGCATGCCGCTATCGGCGACGGGGACGGGGCCGGGACCGGCGTCTGGGCGAGGATCGACGCGCGAATCGCTCATCGCGCCCATATCGGACGAGAAGCCTGAGTCGGCTGCAGAGTCAAGGTCATCGAGCGTCGTCGAATCCCCGCACCCCGCGAATAGGGCAAGGGCGAGGGTCCATCGAAGCGCGCGCGCGGCGGAGGGAGTGGTGAACGTCATGAAAAGCAGGCTGGAGGAAGGCCGTCTTTTTTGCCGTCACAACCCGTGCGCGCTCGGAAGTGACGGGTGCCGAAAGGGAGCTGCGGGAGCCGCAGCCAGGGCAAACGGGGCGCGAATGCGCCGACCGTCCGTGCTAGGGCGTCGGGGGCGCGGCGTTCGGGTCTGGGATTTCGCGCAAGTAGCGTTCGGCTTCGCTGCGGCCCGGATGGTCGCTGGGGGCGACGCGCATGTAGGTCTGAAAGCGCGTGCGGGCGGCGGGACGTCGGTCGAGAAAGTCCGCTTCGAGGACGGCCATATTGAAAAGCGCGTCGGCGTTCTGTTCGTCGTCCTCGAGCACGGCTTCGTATTGACGCTGGGCCGCGCGGTGGTCGCCCTCGCCGCGCAGGGCCACGCCGAGGCCGATGCGCGCGTCGATGCGGTCGGGCGACACCTGAAGCACGGACTCATACTGGGACTTGGCGCCGGCAAAATCGCCCGCGCGCAGAAGCACGCTTCCCATGTTCATGCGCGCTGGCGCAAAGCCCGCTTCCGCCGCGATCGCGCCTTCAAAGGCCGTGAAGGCCGCCTGCGTATCGCCGCGGGCCAGTTCGAGCAGCCCTTGTTCGTTGAGGATCTCTGCGCGGAGGCGCGCTTCTTCCTCCTCAACGATGGTGAGCGCCTTCTGCAAAACGAGGCGTGAGACTTCGTACTGCTCGCGGGCGCGGTAGATGCGGCCGACTTCAAGCAGGGCGGGCGCACTTTGCGGGTTGCGAATGAGCACTTCGCGTGCCGCGTCGAGCGCTTCGTCATAGTCTTCATTCTCGCGGAGAATGACCGCGAGCGAGAGCCGCCCGTTCACGTTCTCCGGATCGCGCTCGAGCACCGTGCGCAGCTGATCGGCGGCCTCCCGTCGGTCGCCGAGGCGGTACGCCACCTCCGCCATCGCGAGGCGTGGCTCAAGCCGCTGGGGCGCCGTTTCGATGACCGAGGCGAAGGAGCTTCGCGCCGCATCGAGCTCGCCGGCTTCGCGCTGCAGCACGCCCAAGTCGAAACGCGCTTCCCAGAGGTTGGGATCGATCGTCAGCGCCTGCTCGAAGCGCGCGCGAGCGCGCCTGGTATTTCGAACGCCGCCCCGCCGCAAAAGGCGCGTACCGGCGTTGTACTCGCGTACGGCCTCCGGATCGGCGGGCGGAAGCTCGTTCACCGACACCTGCTGCGAACCACCGCAGGCGGCGAGCACGCTCAGCGCGCAGGCGGCCAGGAGAGCGCGAACGATTCGCCGCTCAGTCATCCGTATCTCCGTCAGCGCCGTCCTCGTCGGCTCCGTCTCCGTCAGCGCCGTCCTCGTCGGCTCCGTCTCCGTCGTCGTCCTCGTCCCCTTCTTCCTCGCCACGACGAAGTCCGCCCAGACGCTCCGGCGGCGCGAGGGGCGGCGCTTCGACCACGCCGCCGCCCGTTTCGCGCAGGGGCGGGTACTGCACGTCGTTCAAGCGCGTCAACGCCTCACGAAGCTGCGCGGTCCATCGGTTGTAGATGCTCAGCTCGATGGCGCGCTGATAGCCGCCCTCGTAGGCCTCCAGGGCTCGCTCTTCCATGGGCACGATGAACATGGCGAGCTGGTCAAAGTACACCTGCTCTTCCTCTTCCGTCAGCCCTTCAGGTACCTCGAACTCGCGCATGCCGTTGGCAAAGAGCTCGTAGCTTCGTCCGATCTGAAAGAGGCTCGCGGTCACCCATTCGGCCACGCCAAAGCGCACAACGTCTGCGAAGATCTCCGCCGCTTCGGCGAGCAGCTCGCTCTTCTGCTGAAGGCGGTCGCGCAGACCGGCGGGGTCGCCCGCGAGGGGCACGGCCTCGTAGCGTCGCAGGACCCGCTCGCCCTGAATGAAACGCGCCTGCGCGGCGAAGTAGAGCCCGTCGCGCAAACGGTTTCGCCCGCGTCGGGATGTGCGCACGGCCGCGGCGAGGGCCGTTGCGCTGGCACGCTCATCGCCGGCCTGCTCGAGCACCAGCGCGAGACGGGTCTGCGCTTCGATCTTGCGATCGTTGTTTCGACTGCGGCGAATGTACTGGCGGTAGGTCGTCGCCGCTTCGTCCAGATCGCCGGCCGCGGCTTGGGCGCGACCGATAAAGAACGACACGTCGTCGGCTTCCTCGCGGCGGGGAAAGCGCTCGAGGTAGAGGCGGCCCACGCTCACCGCTTCCGAGTTGTCGCCTCCGGTCACGCGAAGGAGCACGGCGTTGTAGAGGGCGTCGGCGACTTTCTCTGCGTCCGGAAAGCTCTCGCCGTACGCCTGGTAGAAGCGCGCCGCATCGCCGAACTGGGCGATCGATTCGTACATCTGGGCGCCGGCCCAAGCGCCGCGCGCGCCTTCTTCGCTGCCGGGATGGCGTTCGATCAGGCGCGTGAAGACGTCGTCGGCGCCGCGCAGGTCGCCGGCGCGCTGGAACTCCGCGCCCGCATTGAAGAGCGCCTGCGGCGCGCGCCGGTCCTCGGGGAACTCGTCGGCGGCGCGGCGATAGGCGGCGGCGGCTTCGGCATGCTCGCCGCGTTCGCCGAGCTGCTCACCGACTTTAAACATCGACTGCAAGATCAAGCCGCGGAGGCGCGTTTGCGACTCATCGGAAGAGAACGCCGGTGCGGAAAGCAGCCGTCGCGCCCATTGCTCGATGTTCCCGTAGTCCTCGGCCCGGTTGAAGCTGTCGAGGATCAGCTCACCAGCAGGCGCGGCGTATTCGCTTTCGGGGAAGCGCTCGAGCAGCTGGCCAAAGAGCTGCACGGCGGGATCGTAAATGCCGCGGTCGTAGTAGAGGCGCCCCTGGCGAAAAAGGATCTCGGGAAGATCGGGATCATCGGGAAAGAGCTCGACGTACAGCTCGATGGCGCTCGCAAACTTGCGGTCGTTGTCCGTTTCACCGCATCGACTGTTGTCCGGGGGAGCGGCCGCTTCGCCCTCGCCTTCGGCCCCATCTTCATCTGGCTCGGCGCCCTCGACAGGCGCGCCGTCATCGGCAGTCGCGTCGCTTGCATCGGTGGGCGCGCGGTTGCAGTTTTCCAGCTCGCCTTCGCGCACGCGCTCGTAGGCGCCGATGGCGTTGTAAAGGGCGTCCCGCGTGTAGGGACCCTGCCGGTTCTTGCGCGCCGCCGCGAGGTAGGCGTCGCCCGCTTCCGGGTAGCGCTCGAGGCGATGAAAGAGGATCTCCGCTTGGTAGAACTGCACCTCGTAGGCGGGTTCCTCTTCCTCAAAGTGCTCGAGGTAGATCCCGTAGAGGGCGACGGCGCGCTCGAGCTCGGGGCGCGGATTCTCCGCCTGGCCCACCTCGTGGTAGCGCATCGCCTGCCGCCGAATGAGCCGCTCGTTGCGGCGTACCTCACGGCGGACGCGCTCCGAATCGCCCTGCTGCTGGGCCCATTCGCCGCCGGCTTCGTAGGTCGCCGCCAGCGTCGCCATCGACTCAATGGTCTTGTCCGTATCGCCGAGGGACGCGTAGGCGGAGGCGATTTCTCTCTGGTACTTGGGCGCATCGCGCGCCATCGGATCCATCTCGAGGAGCAGCTGGTACGCCTCGATGCCCGGCTCGAAGCGCGCCTGACCGATGTACGTATCGCTCAAGCGAACGAGCACGCGCTGGGCATAGCGCTCGCCGCCAATGTCTTCGAGGAAGGCAAAAACGTCGCGGGCCGTGTTGTTTTCGTCTTCAATGAAGACCTGAATGAGGTAGTCGAGGGCTTCATCCTGAAGCTCGCGAAGACGGCGACGCTGCGCTGCGCTCATGTTGCCCCGGCCGCGCCCCAGGTCGAGCACCTGACGAAAGCGAAGCGCCGCGTCCTGCGTGCGGTCGAGTCGCCAAAGGCACCAAGCGCTCTTGAAGAGCGAAAGGTCAAAGAGCTCGCTTTCGCGGTACTCCATGACGCGCTCGAAGCGCTGAAGCGCGTCGGACCACACGCCTTCGCTGAAGGACGACTCGGCGAGCGCAAAGTGCGCGTCCGCCACGAAGCGGCTTTGCGGGTGGTCGACGAGAATGCGCCGGTACTGGTCGAGGGCACCTTCCGAATCGCCGCGCTCGAGAAGCGCGTAGGCCTTCATGTAGAACACCAGGTCGATGCGCTCAAAATCTGGGTGGCGATCGAGAATGCGATCGTAGAGACGCAGGGCTCCGTCGTAGTTCGCCATCGGCGCCGGGCCGCGGTTCGCCTCGGGAACCGCCTGCCATGCGCCAAAGGCCGCCAGGTATTCAACGCGCGCGTTTTCCCAGGTGAGCTCGGCAAGGCGCATCAAGGCGTCGGGCATCTCGGCGGCGTCTTCGGGCTCGACACGAATAAACTCTTCGAGAAGCTGGATCGCCAGAGCGCGGCGCTCGGTGACGAGCGACTCGCGGCTCTCAAGCAGCGCCTGCAGTCGCTCCGCTTGATAGGTGCGCGCGGCTGTCCCGAGCGAATCGGGGCGCTCGCGGAGGTAGAGACGCTCCTCCAGGTTTTCGGGACGTTCGACGGGCGCTTCCTCTTCGCCAAGCTCGTCCTCTTCGGCCGACTCGATGGCGCGCTCCTGGGTCGGGTCCTGAAAGCGCGAGACCTCACGCGACTCCTGCGCCCTCGTCGTCAGGGGCGCGAGCAGCAAGGCGGCAACGCCGAGCCGGCACAGCGTGCTCACTCGTCCGTGTCCTCCGCAGCATCGACGGCATCGCTGTCGTCGCCGCCGCCGGATTCTTCGCCACCGCCGTCTTCGCCACCGCCGTCTCCACCGTCCTCGCCTTCAAGGGCGTCGCCCTCGTTGAACTCGTCGGTCCAGAGTTCGCCCTCGAAGGGCCAGTACTCTTCGTCGTCGCGCAGAAGCCCTTGAATGCGAAGGGGATCGACAAGCTCGGGCGGAAAGCGGCCGGCGGCGAGCGATTCGATCTGCACTTCGACGCGGCGCTTGCTGCCCATCACGGCGTCGATGCGTCCGATGCGGGCGCGGCGCAGGCTGCCGGAAAGAC
>JBCCRV010000443.1:0-6448 GCA_039201085.1 Myxococcota bacterium
CCTCTAAGCCTCCTTCGGTACCGGCGAACCAGTCGAGCAGCTGAGAACATCCAAGTTTGGGTGTTCAAGGGTTCGAAGGAGGCCGGTCGGGTCCTAGGGACCCAGGGGTTCGGTCCAAGTTTGTTTTCGAAACACGCTCGCCATTCGAAGGCTGGTCTCGAACGCTGTAGCGCCGGGTGACCAATGATGGTGTGAGGCCGGCGAACGGCCCGTTTCGGCGCAGGCGAGCGCGAGTCGCGCGTCTGCTGCGTCTTCTAACACCCCGATACCACAGCGCTTTCTGCTCCTCCCTGGGCGAGTTGAGGCTACGGGCCGGCGCCCGCAGGCTGGAGCGATGGGCGCAGCCAAGAGCGGTTTCACCTCGTCCTTTGGTAGGCTGTGGGCGATGCGTACGCTCCCTTACTTGCTTCCGTTTCTGCTCGCATGCGATCCCAGCTCGCCGCTCATCACGCGCGATTCGGGCGTCGATAGCGGCGAACCGGCCGAGGACGCTGATGGGGACACGATCAGCGACGAGGACGAAGGCCGTTCGATGGGCATCGACACGGACGGTGACGGCACGCCGGACTACCTCGACAGCGACAGCGACGGCGACGGCTTTCCCGACTCGGCGGAAGCAGGCGATGAGAGCGCCGCGTCGCCGCCGGACGACGCCGACGGCGACGGCACGCCCAACTTTCGCGACCTCGACTCGGACGGAAACGGCATTCCCGACGCGGAGGAAGACCGGGGCGACACGGACGGCGACGGTGAGCTCGACTTCGTCGACCGCGATGACGACAACGACTTCGTTCCAGACCTCCAGGAGCTGGCCGATCAGGGACCGGACGTGGACACGGACGACGACGGCATCGTGGACTTCAAGGACCCGGACCGGGACAACGACACGATCCTCGACGGAGCGGAGACAAACGTCGACACGGACGGCGACGAAACACCGGACTGGAGCGACGGCGACAGCGACGCGGATCGCATCGCCGACCGGGACGAAGCCGGCGACGACGACCTGAGCACGCCGCCCATCGACACGGACGGCGACACGATCCCCGACTTTCAGGATCCGGACTCGGACGACGATGGCCTCAGCGATTTGGACGAATCGATGATGGGCACGGACCCGCGCGACGCGGACTCGGACGACGACGGCGTGAGCGACCTCATCGAGGTGGGCGCCGGTACGGACCCGCGCGATCCCGCCGTGAACCCGCGCACCGAAGGCAACTTCGTATTCGTCGTTCCATGGATGGAAGACCCCGAACCGGCGCGCGACACGTTGGAGTTCAAAACGAGCATTCAGTTCGCCGACGTCTACTTTGTGTTCGACCGAAGCGGCTCGATGAGCGGCGAGATCAACGCAATGCGCGACGCGGTGCGGCAAACGCTGAGCGATCTGACGTGCGAGGACTTCGGCGTTCCTTGCGCGGGCGACGACGCCTGCGCGGACGGCCAAGTCTGTTCGCTTGAGGGAAGCTGCATCGAGGATCCGACGACAACGACATGTGTGCCGAGCATCTGGAGCGGCGCCGGCCGCTATGAGAGCAGCTACAACAACCTCCTTTCGCTCCAACCAGACCCCGCGACCACGGGCACCCGCATCGGCAGCATCAGCACCGGCGGAAACGACGAAGACTTCTATGAGATGGCCACCTGCGTCGCGACGGGTACGTGCGGATCGGGATGCTCCAGCGCGCTGCCGGGCGGCATCGGCTGCCCCGAGTTCCGACCGGAAGCCGTGCGGCTGCTCATCGCCTTCACCGATGAAAACTCCGACGGTGGAAGCCGCGACGGCGCCATCAACGCCCTCAACGAAAACGGCATCACCTTCATTGGCGTTTGGAGCGGCAGCCCGACCTCGAGCGCTCGAAACGACATGGTCAGGCTCGCCGAAGGCACCGATTCACGCAACGCAGCCGGCGAACCGCTGATCTTCAACGGCATGGACGCGTCCGTCGCGCCCGTCGTCACGGGCGCCATCAACGAGGTCGTCGAGGGCATTCCCCTTCGCGTCACGATCGAAGCGCAGGAAGTGGAAGGCGACGACGGCGACGCGGTGCGCTTCATCGATCGCCTCGAAGTGAACGTCAGCGGCGCCCCTTGCACGCCGATCGCGGAAACCGAAGACACGAACGCCGACGGCTTCGACGACGCCTTCACCTCCGTGCTGCCCGGCCGCGGCGTGTGCTGGGACGTCGTGCCCGTCCGCAACGAAGACATCCAGGAACCAAGCACATCCCCCTTGGTCTACCAAGCTCGCCTCACGGTATTCGGCGACGGCTCACCCCTGGACGAACGCACCGTGTTCTTCCTCGTGCCGCCGCGCGTGGAAGTTCCCCAAGGACCACTCTGACCCGCGCTAGCGGCAATGCGCGGGCGTTTCGCACGCCACTCGAAGCGCGGCGCTGGCCGCCGGTGGCGCGTCGCTGCGAAAGCGCAGGACCTGCGGGGCGTCACGCGAACACCTCGCCCCGCTCGTCTCGTAGCGCCATGCGCCCCCATCCAGTTGGGCGCAGGCCAGGTCCGGATCGACGACGTTCGCAAAGTCTCCCGCTGCCTGACACATTCGGCAGATTTCGCCGCCCTCGGCCGTGCGCTCGCCCGTGTCGACGCGGCCCGCAAGCTCGATGCAGCGGGTGACGTCGCCGCGGGCGGGCAGCGCTTCCAACAGGTCACAGCGAACGGCGCCCCGCCGATCAACACCGATCGCTCGCCCGACGCAGAGCCCGTTCGATTCCTCGCCCAGCCGACGGAGGATCGCGCTCACGGCAGGGGAAAAATCCTCCTGGCAGATCGACTGTACGATGGCGCGCGCGCCCTCATCGGCGAGATCGCGCGCCAGCGCCGCGATGCGTACGGGAGGGTTCGCGCGGCCCGAGCCGAAATCAAAATCGCAGGACGGCTCGAGGAGCGAGGGATCGCCGGAGGTGCGCGACTGCGGCCGCTCCACCATACGTGCATCGCGGCATCCCTGGGTGCATGTTTCCGCAGGATCGCCCACCAGCAAATCGTAGTCGGGGTTGGTCGACGCAAGCGCCGGTCCGAGATCGGGCGGGACACCCACGATCGCAGCGAAGAAGAGATCGCGCGGCTCCTTGAGAGCAACAAGACCGTCCACGTAGCGCCGCACGGGATGAACGACGTCCGGGTCGTCGCCGTAGAGCACGCTCGTGCAGCGAAGATTGAGGCGCGGGTCGTTGAGCTCGGGCGCGACCACGCTGTTGTCCCGGTTGTAGACGGCCGGATTCGACGCCGAGCAGTCGTCTTCGTCCGCCAGGAGGATGACGGCCAGCGTCGCGTCATCCCTCACGAAGTCCGCGTTCACGCCATCCCCGTGACCGCGCGTACCGTCCGTGAACACGATCGAACTGCCACTCGGCGTAAGCGCCTTGAGCATCGCCTCCAGCGGCTGCTCAAAACCACAGCCTTGCGTACCGAGGTTGAGGCGACAGGCCACCTCGTTGCTGAACGCTTCAAGTTCGGACTCGCTCGCGCCTTCCAACGCTACAAAGGGGTCGTCCGGTCTGCCGCAGCCGGAACCACGCAGCAGCACGCCGTCGTCGCCAAAAGCCGGCTCCGGGCAGAGCACATCGAAGCCGCCCGTTCCCATGTCCGAAGACACCACGCCGACCCGCACGCTGTCGAGAGGCTGGGCCCCGCCGCTCCCAAGAACCAACGCGCGCATCAACACGGGGAGCTGCTCGGCAAGCCGCCCGTGCGCCTCTCGCAGACTCCCCGAGTTGTCCATCACCAGAAGTAGGTCGAGCTTTCGCTGCGCCGGGATCGCCTGCTGCAGGGCGAGGCCTTCCCCATCGCACTCGCGCTCGCTCGACGGGTCGCGGCATACGAACGCCTCGGCGGCGGCGCACTCGGCGCCGCCGCATGCAGCCGTGCGCGCCGAGCCACGCACTTCGCAGCGCTCACCCTCCGGTGTGCACCACGTTTCGTACGCCCGACCGTCGTCGCATTCGCCCCGATCAGTCGGGCGAAGAGAAGACGCGCTATCGAAGCAGCCCAGCAGCGCAAGCGCCAACACCGAGGGTCTCATGGCCTTAGTCATCGCCAAGAACGCCGGTTTTCAACTCGCGTTGCCGATCGGTCGACGGCCAATATGCGGACGCGGCCCAAGCGTCGGCCCGAACGCTCAACGACAGGTACGCGGCGCATCGCATTCGACGACGATCTCCCCGCCAGGAACGGGTGGCGCGTCGGCGCGAAAGACGATGCCGAATTCCTCGCCGCGCGGACACGTTTCGAAGGCCTGAGCGTCGTCGTACCACCACGCTGCTTGATTCAAGGCCACGCAGGCGGGGTCTTCGTCGATTGAATCGTCGCTCGCCGAGAGCCCCTGGCACACGAAACATATCTCGCCGCCGTCTTCCGTACGCTCGCCCGTGGGAACCCGTCCGATGAGGTCAGCGCATCGAGTGGCGGCCTCGGCGGGGAGCTCTTCCCGAACGGAGCAGGCAATGCCGCCGGAAGGCCCGCGCTCGAGGGGCTCGCCGAAGCAAATTGGAACGGAAGGGTCGCGAATGCGCTCAATCACCAGACTGAGCGGAGGGCCGAAGTTCTCCTGGCAAATCGACTGGACGACCGACGTCGCCCCGGCTTCGTCCAAATCGCGGGCAAAACGCGAAATACGCACCGGTGGATACGCGACGCCTCGTCCAGCCGCGGTCTGGTCGCAAGAGGGCACAAGTAGCGACGGGTCGCCCGTAGCTGCGTCCTGTGGCCGCTCCACCATCAAGGGATCACGGCACCCTTCGGTGCAATCCGGACTCGAATCGCCGAGCAAGATACCGTAGTCGACCTCATCGCCCGCCAGCTCTGCAGACAGCCGAGCCGGCACGCCGACGATCGCGGAAAAGACGATGTCCTTTGGTGCCCGGAGCGCTAGCAAACCTTCCAGGTAGCGACTGAGCGGATGGAGCACGTCCGGATCGGACCCGTAGAGGACACTCGTGCATCGAAGGTTCAAGCGCGGGTCGTTGAGCTCCGGAGCGATGCGGCGATTGTCGGGGTTGAAGAGGAGCGGGTTCGCGGCCGAGCAATCGTCCTCGTCGCTGAGCAGGACGACGACGAGAAGCGAACCGTCACGGAGGAACCCCTGATTCGGGCCATCTGCGTGGCCCGGGACCGAACGGCCATCGGCACCGCGAAAAGCGATACTGCTCGTGGAAGGCGTCAGGGCCTTTAGCATCGCTTCGAGGGGCTGCTCAAAGCCGCAACCTTCCGTACCGACGTTCGTGCGGCACGCCACCTGGCTCGCAAAGCGAATCGGATCACCCGCCGGCTGGAAGTCGAGAAAGGGCAGCTCGGGCGCAGCGCACCCGGAGCCGCGCTGAAGTATTCCATCGTCGCCCACACGTGGCTCAGGACAGACGTTCCCGAAACCGCCCGTGCCCATGTCCGTCGAAACCACGCCCACCCGCACGCTGCCGACCGGGGCAAACTCCCGGTCACCCATTCGACCCGTCACAAGCGCATTGATCAAGCCGGGGATTTCTTCGGAGAGCGAAGCCTGCTCCTCCCGCATCGAACTCGAGTTGTCGATGACGAAGAGTATGTCCGCGTCCGTCTCGTTCGGAACGGGAGCACGTCGTATCAAGCCTTCGCATCCGCGCGGGTCCTCGATCGCAACGTCTCCAGTCGCCTGATCCGCGACACTGCCATCGCGCACGGTGTCGCTGAACGCGCATGCCGTGCGCTCCGCATTCTGGCAGTCGGTTCCGCGGCAGGGAAACGTGCCCGCCGGCCCACTCACCTCGCAGCGCTCATCATCGGCGCATTGGCGCTCAAAAGGGCGCCCATCCATGCATCGCCCCCGACCGTCCGGCCGATCGGCCATATAGCTCTTAAAACAGCCGGCCGTCGCAAGCGCGAGAAACAGTCCGATCGTCGACCTCATACCAAGAGGTCGTTTCCAAGCTCCGAGATTTCCAATGGAGACCGACACGCTTGAACATCGTACCCCACGGCCCCGCGACGGAGAGGGTCGCAGCGGCGGCACTGGGCGAAGCCGCCAGGTTGGCGCGGCTAAGGGCACTCCAGGTCGTCGAGGCGCGCGAGATGGGCGAAGAAGGGCGCGAGGCCCGCGACGTACGTGTCTCCGCAGATCGAGCTCACGGACGCACCGGCGCCCTCGTTCGCGAGGCCCGCGGCCACCTGGGCGATGCGCGTGGGCGGAAACGCAAGACCGCGGCCGCTCGCGCGCTGATCGCAGGAAGGCTCGAGAAGGCTCGGGTCGCCACCGAGGGCGGCGTTCTGCGTGCGCTCTATAAGGCGGGGGTCGAGGTCGTCACCGACCAACGGTGAGAAGTCTGCTTCGACCGGTGAAAGGTCGGGAGGAATGCCCGCGATGGCGGCGAAGAGCACCTGGTCCGGGCGTGCCTTCAGGGCGAGCAAACCCTGGATGTAGCGCGATACGGGATGAATGATCTCATCGTCGCCGCCG
>JBCCRV010000444.1:0-6446 GCA_039201085.1 Myxococcota bacterium
AGCTCCTCGGCGCTGGCTTCGTTCAAGTCGATGGTGACCGACTCGGCCGCTCCGGGCCGCTCGTCCGCTTGCGCGATGGAAAGCGTCGAGAAGGCGAGCGAGCTAAGAAGAAGAAGGCGGCCAAGGGTGCGAGTGATGGTGTTCATGGGTTAGGGCTTTCTGTTTCGTTGTGGGTTTGGTTTCGAATGGTGAGTTAAGTGAGTGAGTGTTGAAGCCGCCGCGCAGCTAGCTGCGCGTGGGGCCGTGCACGCGAACGATTCCGAGCGGGCCGCGCGGCGGCCGCGGCTCGCGAATGATTAGCTTCCCGGTAGTGGGCAGCGCGTTGAGCCGAACGGTCAGACTCCCGTCGCGGTTTGGGAACGCGACTCCGATCTTGAGCCAGTGCTCACGTCCGCCGCTGAGCTCCACGACCGTGTACACGGCTTTGTAGTTGGCGCTCTGCGGCGCCGTGCCTTCCTTCATGCTCTTCCTTTCCGCGGCGAACCGCAAAAGGGCGTTGAGCACGGCCCGTGCCAGCTCGAAAGCTCGGCGTTTTCAACGCGCGGGCTGGCGCTTCGCCATATTCCGCCGGCGGCCGCCAACGATGCACGCCAACAGGAACGCAAAGGCCAGCGGGGTTGTTTGGTCGCCGAAGCGCAGGAAGAGCGAAAGTTGATTCCGGCGCGCCGCTTCGGCCACGCCAAAGGCACGGCTAAAGGGCACCAGGCGCAAACGCTCGCGACCGGCGCTGTCGACGTGCGCGCTTACACCGGTGTTCACCGCGCGAACGAGATCACGCCGCGTCTCGATGGCCCGCCAGCGCGCCGCCAGGTGATGGAGCTGGGCGCCCGCGCTTCGACCAAACCAGCCGTCGTTGGTGATGTTGATGAGCACTTCCGTGCGTGCGGCGACCTGGCGCGCATGATTCGGCAGCACGTCTTCATAGCAAACGAGGATGCCGAAACGGGCGCCGGCCAGTACGAGCGGCGTCGCGCTCTCGCCCGCGCTCAGCCCTGGGCAACGAAAGCGCGCCTGAAGGGGCGGAAGCCAGTCCCAGAGGGGGATGGTCTCGCCAAAGGCGAGCAGCTCGACCTTGTCGCTTCGCCCGAGGATCCGTCCCTGCCGGTTGACGGCGACGGCGCTGTTGAAGCGCTCGCACTCGGCGCCGTCGGTTCGCACGCCCACGATCGAAGGCAGGACGTTCGAGGGCCGATAGGCTCGGGGGATCACCCGTCGGCTGCGCTCAAACGGGTAGGGAAACGCGGTTTCGGGCCACACCACGAGCTCGGCTCCGGCCTCCGCCGCGTCGTCACTAAGGGCGCGTAGGTTCGCAAGGTGGGCGGCGGCCTGACGTGGATCGTGCTTGTCTTCGATCTCGATATTCGGCTGCAGCACGCCGACGGACACGCGCCGGGCGCGGCGCCATGCTTCGTCGTCGTCGTGCAACAGGTGCGCGCCAACGAAATGGCCAGTGAGCAGCGGCAGGAGCGCCAACCCGAAATAGCGCGCGCCGCGGAGGCGCGCCCCGCGCCCCGCGGCCCAGCAGGCCATCGCCGCGCACGAAGCGCACCCGAAGAGCAGGCCGTCCATGAGCGCCACGCCGCCAAGGCTCGCCACTTGCGAAAGCTCCGTCCACGCGATCCAACTTGTGCTGGCGCGCCACGGAAAGAGCGTGGGCGCGAGGCCCGTGAGCACCATGAGGGCCGCCGCGTGCACAAGGGCCGCCGGCGCGCCACGGCGACGGAGGTGCTCGGCGAGCCACGATGCGAGACCGGTCGGGATGGCCAATGCTGCGTAGAGGAGCAAGGCCACCAAGGCGGCGAGTGCCCACGGAAAGTGCGCAAAGCGCTCGAGCAGGGGCACAACCCAGTGAAACACCCCCGCCGCTGCCACGGCCGAGGCCAGCCACGCGCGGGCTCCGGCAGCGCGTGGGGAGGGCGCCGAACGCGCGAGGAGCACGACGCCCACCGCGTACGCAAACGCCAGCCATGGCTCGGGGCGGGGCAAGACGCTGAAAGCGAGGGCGCCACCCGTCGCGGCGGCCGCGATCGCGGCGCGCATCATCGAAGTCGGACGATGCCCCGCCGAATCGAAAAGCGCGCGGGCAAACGTCCCGGCGCTTCACCATCCACGTCGAGGAGCACGTCCTCGCTCCCGAGCGGTACGGCTTCCACCTCGTTTCCTCGGTGGTGCCGTACGTCCTTACGGCGAAGAATGGTGCCGCCATAGAGGTCGCGGGCGAGGGCCGTTTGACGCAGGGGACCGCGCCAACGGAGCGTCACGACGTCGAAGAGGCCGTCGTCCACCTGCGCTTCCGGCGCGATGTGCATGCCGCCGCCAAAGTACTGACCGTTGGCCACGGCCACGTTGGCAATGCGCTCGACGAAGGCCTCGTCGCCCACCTGAACGCGAACGCGCGGCCCCGCGTAGCTTCGAAGGGCGCGAAGGGTGCCGAGGGCAAACGCGACCCGACCGCCCAAGCGCTTCGGCGCGTCGTTCACGAATCGATCTACGAGGCCGCCGAGACCGAAGGAGGCGATGTTCAAGAAGGCGCGCCCAACGCGCGCGCTGCCCGTGTCGAACTCGACCCAGCCCACGTCCAAGGCGCGGGGCGGGCGAGCTTTGATGCCTGCCGCCAGCGATCGAAGGGTGCGGCCCGGGTAAACGGTTCGGCGAAAGTCGCCGCCTGTGCCGCAAGGCAAGGGCGAAAGCCAGGCGCCCGGCCGGACGGGCTCGCCGCGCTCGTCGAAGAACCCGGCGAGCGTTTCGCTAAAGGTGCCGTCGCCTCCTACGACGGCGATGCCCTCCGCGCCCGCCGCAAGGGCGCGGCGCGCGAGCCGGGTCGCGTGCCGCGGCGCCTCCGTGAGCACGATGGACGGACGAAGCCCCGCCTCACGCATCGCCGCTTCCACGACGCGCCGCTTCGCCATTGCGCGCCCACCGGCGGCTCGCGGATTGATGATGAGGGTGAACTGCATGGCCCATCGAGGGGTATCGGTGCAGCGCCGCGCCGTCAACGTCAGGAAGCGCGAACATGTTGACCCTGGGCGCCGTCGGCGAAACCATGCGGCGGAAGATGGGTATGCAGCGCCACCGCACGTCCTTTGCATTCGCCGCCGTCGGATGGACGTGGTCGGTGCTGGTCGCCAGCGCAGCGTTCTTCGAAAGCCTCGGAAGCGGCGCGCGTGGTGCCTTTCATGCCGCGCTGGCCCTGAGCGTGGTGCTGCTCGGCGCCGCCGTAGCGCTCGGCCGCCCCTTTCGCTACGCCTTTCGGGACGTCGGGCGGGGCTTTCGACTCGAGCGCTTCGCGGGACCGATCGTCGTTCTTGCACACGCCGCGCTGGTCGGCGTTTGGGCCCTGGGACTTGATGCGCAAGCAGCTCGCTGGGTCGCACAGCCCGTCGGTGTGGGCCTCGCACTCGCTGGGGCCTGCCTGACGTGCCTCCTCGCGATCGAAGCGTGCCTCAGCCTCCGCGGCCGCCTCTCCCAGACGCTCACGGCCCTTGGCACAGCGGCCCTCACCATCGTCGCGCTCAACGGACTCGCCCTTGCGAGCTCCGGCGGGGCCGCCTTTGGACCGGTTCTCTCGGACTACGCCACGACGCCCGTGGGGCGCCTCGCATGAACCGCGTCTACGCGATCGCGCTCAACACGCTGCGCGAAGCGGTGCGCGATCGCGTGCTCTATGCCGTGTGCGCACTCGCGGCGTTTGTTCTGCTCAGCACACGCGCCCTCGCGGAGCTTTCGCTCGACCAAGAGCACCGCGTCATCGTCGATCTCGGCACCGCCACCATCTCGCTTTTCGGCGTGCTCGTGTCGCTCTTCTTGGGCTCGTCGCTGCTCTACAAAGAGATCGAGCGAAAGACCCTCTACATGGTGTTGCCAAAGCCGATCCATCGACATGAATTTCTGGTCGGCAAGTTCTTCGGCATCGTTCTGACGGGTTGGACATTTGTTGCAATTACGGGCGCCGTATTCCTGCTGCTGCTCGGGACCGTTGCCGGTGGAAGCGCGCTCCTCGCCGTGGCGATCGCCACTGGGGCGGCCCTTGCCATCGGCGCGCTCGCACGTTCCGCCGCCGCCGCGTCGTCGAAGCTTGATCCGACCATGGTCGTGCTCGCCGGCGCGGCCCTCGCCTTTGGGATGGCGTGCGCGTTCTGCGGCAGTTCAGGTGAGGTGTTGGCACCCCACCTGCGGAGCATGGTGCTGGTGGCGATGGAAGTCGCCGTGCTCACAGCCGTGGCGCTCTTCTTCTCAAGCTTCTCGACGCCCTTTCTGACCGGCGCCCTTTCGGCGGGCATATGGATCATGGGGCGGAGCGCCGACACGCTGCAAACGATTCGCTCGCGCCTTCTCCCCGACGAGATCAAGTCGCTTCTACGCGGACTCGCCGAAGTCGTACCAAACTTCAACCTTTTCGTTCCGGGCACGCAAACGCTCGGCACCGGCGCTGACGCTCCTTGGGCCTACGTGTTCACCAGCCTCGGCTACGGTGCCCTCTATGCAACGGCCTTGCTCGCCCTTGCGAGCTGGATCTTTCGTCGGCGAGACCTCGCGTGATTCGGCTCGCATTGGGGCTCAGCGTCGTGGCTCTCTTTGTCATCGGCGCCCGGGTCGTGGTCGCCGGACGCTCGGAGCTCGCCGCAGGCGAAGAGCTTGAGCAGTCGGGGGACCTCGACGGCGCCATCATCCGCTACCGACGCGCGGCCAAGTGGTACCTGCCGGGGGCCCCGCACGGACCGGAAGCGATCGCGCGATTGGGTGCCATCGCCGAGCAAAACGCAGGCGCCACGCGCCGGGCCGCGTACCGTTCGATTCGTGCCGCGGCCTTCGCCGCCCGCTCGGTATTTTCGCCCTACGAAGAAGCGCTTTCCGAGGCCAACGCCGCCCTTGGCGCCGCCGACGAATCCGGCGAGCTTCGTGCGACCCTCGACGCCGATGGGCGCGTCGGGCCGGCATTCATTGGGGCCGTCGCCCTGTTCTGGTGCTTCGTCGTTGCGACCTTCGCGTTCATTCGCCGGGAAAGCAAAGACCGCCTTCGAAACGGTCTGGGCGTCTTGGCGGCGGCCGGGTTTGTGGGGTGGCTCGTCACCCTCGTTTGGGCGTAGAACGCGTCCACTCATACGTCTCGTCGGAGCGCGGCCCGATCAGGCGGCCCGTTCCCGGCGCCGGAACCCTACGTGTAGATAGCGATTGCCGAAGGACGGTCCTTCCGGTAGCTGCTCTACCATGGACAACCTTCGCATCCAGGGCGGCGCTCGCCTCGAGGGCACGGTGCGGATCAGCGGCGCAAAGAACGCGGCCTTGCCGATCCTCTGCGCTTCGCTGCTCGCCGACGGCGACCATCGCTTTCGCAACGTCCCCGCGCTGCGCGATGTGAACACAATGGGCGCGCTCCTTGGCCACCTTGGACTCCGCGTGTCCTTCGAGAACAACACCTTCGACGTGACGAGCCGTCATATCGACGAGCCCGTCGCGCCGTATGAGCTCGTGAAGAAGATGCGCGCATCCGTGCTCGTCCTCGGACCGCTCGTCGCCCGCTACGGCCGAGCTACCGTTTCACTGCCAGGCGGGTGCGCGATCGGCGCTCGCCCAATCGATCAGCACCTCAAGGGCCTCGAGGCCATGGGCGCCAATGTGAAGCTCGACCACGGCTACGTGCACGTCGACGTTCCAAAGGGCCGACTTCAAGGCGCGGAGATCGTGCTCGACATGCCTACCGTGACGGGTACGGAAAACCTGATGAGCGCCGCCGTGCTCGCCAAGGGACGCACCACCCTGGTCAACGCGGCGCGCGAGCCCGAGATTGAAGAACTCGCCCGCGTACTCAACAAGATGGGCGCAAGCGTGGACGGCGCCGGTACCGATCAGATCGTCATCGAGGGGCGCGAATCGCTGGAGCCCGTGGACCATGCGATCATCGCCGATCGTATCGAAGCGGGTACGTACATGGCCGCGGCGGCGGCGACGCGCGGCAACGTGCTGCTCGAAGCGGTCCCCCTCGACCATCTCGAAGCCGTCGCAGCGAAGATGCGCGCGGCGGGCGTGGCGGTGGAGCGCGAGGGCTCGGGCGTGCGGGTCGCTGCAGCGGGCGATCTAAAACCCACGGACATCACAACGGCGCCCCACCCCGGCTTTCCGACGGACATGCAAGCCCAGTTCATGGTGCTCATGGTGACGGCGGCGGGGCGGAGCGTGATCGAAGAGAACATCTTCGAAAACCGCTTTATGCACGTGCCCGAGCTCAACCGTATGGGGGCGCGCATCGACGTTCGCGGACGAACCGCGACGGTCCTTGGCGTGGACTCGCTTCAGGGCGCCGAAGTGATGGCGACGGACCTGCGCGCGAGCGCGAGCCTGGTGATCGCCGGCCTCGTCGCCGAGGGGACGACGGACGTCCTGCGCGTGTACCACCTCGACCGCGGCTACGAGCGCATCGAAGAGAAGCTCGGCGGCCTCGGCGCCAG